>CAMYOP010000057.1 GCA_947260045.1 uncultured Desulfobulbaceae bacterium | reverse complement strand
CACCAAGCTCATATGGCGATATTTCTCGAGCGCATCAGCTGCGTTGGAGATTAGCTCACGTACAAAAATATCACGCTCGGTATACAAAGAGTTAATAACAATATTTAAAATCTTTTTTGTTTCTGCCTGAAACTCATGGGTTTCGACTTGTTTGTTCTCAGTCATGGCACATATCCTTTTTTTGTGTTTCGATTTTTTTTAATTAGGTATATTTTTCATTTTCGGCGAAAATGGTAAGCATGAATAAGATACTGTCAAGGCAACATACCTTTGGATAAAGATTGTTATTTTTCATGGGATTACAATCAGATCCAAATTAATTCCAGCTCAAAAGCTATAATACTAAACACGGGACAAGAACTCTCTTATGGAAACCCCCACCTACGATGCCATTATAATCGGCGCCGGACTTTCCGGCCTTTCTGTTGCAACCTTTCTCAAGGCTGAACAACCTGACATCTCACTCATGGTCCTTGAAAAAGATGACCGGGCCGGAGGAGCAATCCGCAGTCATTTTGAAGAGGGGTATCTCGCTGAAGCTGGAGCTCACGGATACCTGGACAACTGTGAAGAAAGCAAAACTCTGGCCACCCTTGCTGGCCTTGAGGATGAAATCGTCAAAGCGCCCCTTGCAAAATTTGGTCGCTATATCTGCCTTAACGGCAAGCTCAATCTGATTCCACAAAAGCCTGGTAAAATTATAGCGGCGAATTTAATTTCACCACTTGCCAAGCTTCGTGTCCTTGCAGATATATACAAAGCACCACTTCAAGGAGAGCCAAGCGTCCATGACTGGGTCAAATACAGGTTTGGCAAAAAGTTACTCCCCTTTGCAGATGCTGTATTTACAGGAACCTATGCAGGAGACATCGAACGCTTGAAAATTGATGCTGTTATGCCTGGTTTGAGAGAACTGGAAGACGAAAACGGTTCAATTATTCATGGACTCTTCAAAAAGATGAAAAAGAAAAACCAGAAAAAAAAGGGCTCTGCTAAAACATTACCGGCAATGACTAGTTTTTCATCAGGCATGTCACGATTTCCTGAAGCAATGGCTGAACGACTTAACAAAAACAAAGAAATCATGTACCGGACAAATGTCCAGTCAATTGTCCCTGGTTCAGGTTTTTGGGAAGTAAAAACAGAGCAGCACTCCATGCGTTGCCGCCACTTAGTGCTTGGCCTGCCAACCAATCAATCACTGGCCCTCCTGACCCCGGCTTCGCATATTCCACGGCCACCGCTTGAGTCCATTCCAGAGGCACGAATTGCAACCATAGCCCTCGGTTTTACCAAAGAAGCAGAAATTCCTTTTGGTTTTGGTTATCTCGCCCCGGAAAGTGAAAATCGCTTTTGCCTTGGTTCGCTGTTTTCCTCACATATGTTTTCTGAAAGAGCGCCCAAGGGACATTCCCTGATTGAAGTTCTGGTAGGTGGCCGACGCCACCCTGAGCGTTTAAACCTGGAAGATGGAGAACTTTTTGACAAGGTATACGAGGATATCCGGCAACTTATCAAACTTCCCAAGCCACCTTGCTTTCAAAAAATTCTTCGTCCCAGGGCTGGTATCCCCCAACTGGAAGCACGTTACCCCGAACTTCTCAAATGGCGAGAAGACGTTCACCTCGAAAATGAATCAGTTCATATCTGTGGATTTGGCTGGAAAGGCATTGGGATCAATGACATGACCAAAGAAGCCAAAAAAATTGCGACGCGAGTCCTGGCAGGGATTAGTGATAAAAAAGAAAAAGAAGAAGTAAAGGGAATTTATTTCTGAAAAATTTGGCCAGCTCGCAGGATAATAAAAAGGCCGGCATCAATGCCAGCCTCTACCACAAGCCTCTACCACAAATTACTGGACATCCTATTACCTGGAAAGCTTGCGACTGAGCAATTCAAGTTGCTCGCGAACTGTTGCTTTGAGCGATATTTCCTTTGTTATAACCCGAATAGCGTACAAGACTGTAGAGTGATCCCGTTTATAAAGATCGCCAATTTCAGCCAAGGAAAGATCCGTGTGTTTTCTGGTCATTGATACTAACCTTATACTGCCCGCAGATAAAATTCCGAATCATGTCTCCGTTTACTTCAGCTGGCCTGCCAATAAGCCCTTCAAGCACTTCCTTCACTAAAGCCTTATCTGGAGGAGTGTTCAAAAGAGATGCCTTTGCCTTGATCCCTATTATTGCGCTTTCCGTCCGACGGATATCCCCATGCAGGTGTTTTGCCAGATATTCAATCAGACTCTCATCAAGTGAGAGTTTATTGAGCACCAGTTTATGCTTGATAATATTACAGCGTGTTTCAAAATCAGGATCTTTTATCTGAGTCACAAGCCCTGCAGACATTCTTGACCTGAAATCTTCATCTATTCCTTCAAGTCGGCATGGCGCAACGGCTGAGGTGAGAATAACCCGGCGATCAGACTTGATAAGGTAATCAAGAATGGTATTAAGCTCTTCCTGGGTTTTATTTTTCCCAGTTAGGGTGTGGACGTCTTCAACCAGTAGGATATCGCAGTTGTTTACAAATTTTTTAGAAAATTTATCCATGGTGTTGGTTTTTATACCCTTCACCATTTCAGCTGAAAACTGCTGTGCTGTCAGATAATGTAACCTGGTAGCAGGCGAACCATTTAACACTTCATGGGCGACAGCTTGAGTGAGATGACTTTTACCAAGACCGGTAGAGCTATTTAAAAACAAAAGGTTACCAAAAGTTGTGTCACCCTTTGACATGGCATTACAGGCTGCACGTGCCAGCAAGTTGGACTCGCCAACCATAAATTGTTCAAAGGTATACCCTGGATGGAGGGAACGAAATCTTGAGCCGCCGGTGGCTACACCTGGTAACTGAAGCTGGCCGGAACGTTTACTTTCAAGCTGAGGCACTATTTCTGGTCCAACACTGAGACGCACAGCACACTGCCCGTATCCCAGATACTGCATTTTGTTCCTGATTAATTCAAGATAACGCTCTTCAACCCAGGCACAGAAAAAACGATCAGGCCCAACCAGTTGAAATACCTTGTCATCATAGTATTGACATTGCAACGGGTTAATCCAGAGGGCGTAATCACTTGACGGAATTAACTCCTGTAAAGACTCTTTAATCGTGTCCCACAGCATCGGCAATAACCTCTCCCTTTTGACTCTTGAAATATTGCTTCTGTAATATAACCAAATGACCATCTATTTGTGCAAAATTGAAAAAAACTTTGAAATCCACAATCTGCACTTCGTAACGGTCAAAGAAAAACCGTCAGCGTGTGCCAAGATGTCTACCGCAAAGTGGTTGTCAGGTCAAAAGTGATATGGGCTGATTTCATCAAAGATAGAGAAAAGATGTACACAATATTTGAACGGACGCTCTCTCAAGCTTTTACGTCCACATATCACGGCAAGGCCACAAAACAGCGCACTTTTTGCAAAAATATCAAAAAAAAATACAATATCAATTAGTTAAAACAGAACAGCTAAAGTTGCTAACATTTTACTAACAACACAAAACTTTTAATATATGACAATAGCTACAGATTACTCAATAATACGAAGAATTACTCAAACATCACGCCAAGTGCTCTTAACATCGTTAAATTCTTAAGTTAAATTTTTTGAACAAAGATAAAAAACTTGTTATTTCAATCACATAAACTAAAAAATGATGCGCCACGGTACCCCTCATGACGGTTAAAACAATCCATATTATCGCTATTTAAGGAAATAAAGGAATGACTCTTAAAAAAAAAACTAAAAATAAGTTTAATTTAACAGATATGACCTAAAACAACCTAAACAGCTCGAGCTAGGGTAAAAACCTCTATGGAAGATGCCCCAGCCTGACGCAAAACCCTGGCACATTGATTTACTGTAGAACCGGTGGTGTAAACATCATCAATAAGAATTATACGTTTTCCTCGAATAAACTCTGGCTGGGTAAGACGAAAAACACCAACAACATTTTGCCTCCTTTCCTGTTTACTCAGGAGGGCCTGTGGAGCGGTGTCACCGTGGCGAATTAAAAGCCCACTTTTAATTCTTTCCTTCCAGAAAGGAAAAAAACAATGGGCAAGCATAACTGCCTGGTTAAATCCCCTTGCTTTTAGGCGCTTTGCGTGCAGAGGAATCGGAAAGATATAGTCTGGTTCTTTCATTGAGCTACAAAAAAATGATCCAGCGACCAGACTTTTTATTGAACCAAGACCATTGAGGCTACCTGAAAATTTGAGATCATGGATAAGTGTAGAAACAGGCTTTTTGTAAACTGCCAGAGAACGGGCGCTGTCAAAATAAAATGTCTTTTTGAGACACTGACCGCAGAGATGATCATCACCTTGTAAAAAAGGCTTTCCACAGCACGAACAAAGAGGAGAAAAGATATAATCCACGGACCTGAGACAGTCCTGGCAAAAAAGAGGCAGCTTGCCATTTGCCAACTGGCAACCGCAACCAAGGCAAAAAGAAGGGAAAAAGAATTCTTTGCAGGAGCTAAGCCATGGGATCATATTTATATCCTTCCAGTCTCTGCCAACAAGCATTTCTCAAAATAAAGCAAGGCGGAATTGGTCTATTACTCCTACCATCTAAAAAGACTTATAATATGGAAAGTGACCAAAACCCAGACAGATACTTTATACAATAAAAAGCTTCAAAGCTGTAGTTACCAATACCTCACCTCCACACTTTTTAAGAAAATACATGGAATTACTTTAACGTTGTGTTATATTTTTAGTCTTAAAGGAATGAATATATGTCTTCAGATAATAATTAAATACGTAACAAGCCATTGGAGAATCCAAATAAAAAACTAGGTGTGTTGATTGGTGGATCCGGACTCATCGGCGGAACCCTTGCCCACTATTTTAAAACCAAAACAGCGGATGAAATAGATATACGGGCCCCGAGCAGTAAAAAACTTTCCATCCGCAACACCCAGGACATAAAAAACTACCTGCGAAGGGTGCGACCAGACTTTGTCATTAATGCTGCCATTGCTGCAATTGACAGTGATGCTCAGCTTGCCTTTGAGGTGAATTATCTTGGCACTGTAAACCTGTGCAGGACCTGTTGCGCCCTTAACATTCCTTATATCCACATGAGTTCAGCAGCAGCTTTACCAAACGGAGAAAATGTTGACGAAGAAGACAATATTCCCCTCTCGCCAACACTCTCAAACTATGCCAAGTCAAAACTCATGGCAGAACGCACTCTCAGATATATGGGAGAGCACAAAGGCCTAGACTATACTGTCATACGACTGGCTGTTGTCTACGGTGAGCACGATCACAAAATCCAGGGATTTCATCGCCTCTTTTTCAGTATTGCTGATGAAGCAATGCCCTTTCTGATCACCAAAAAAGGTATAAAACATTCCTATACCAATGCCAACAAAGTCCCGTACTTTGTTCATCACGTGATTGAGAATCGACCAGAATTCTCCAAAAAAATATATCATTTTGTTGATAAAGATCCCGTTGAACTTGCAGATCTTATTTTGACAATCCGCTCCTATCTGGAACTGAAAAGGCCTCGTGAGATTTATGTGCCTTATCCCATCATCAAGACCGGAAAATACTTTCTCAGCAGACTTGCAAAATTTTTAAACTGGTTTGGCATAAGTGTCCGCTTGCCACCTGAGCTTATGTTTCTGGAAAATTTCTATCAATCCCAGACTCTCTCTTCTGCCAAGTTGCAGCAATCAAGTTTTATTGACCCTTTTCCTGATGAAACTATCTATACCGCCTTGTCCAAGCTTGTTATTTATTACCTTGAAAGATGGGGACATTTGAATCTGATTACAACATTCAATGAAGAATTTTTTGGAACAAATGACCTGGAAGATGATTTTATTTATCATCCAAATGAGCTGTTGGACTCTATTCATCACGACTCCACCTCTCCCTTTACCGATATCAAATAATTCTTCAAGCCTCCTAACATTATAATATTTAACCTGTAAAACTATGTCTCTCTTTCAACGTTTTCGTGCTGTCCTTGCGCTTCTTATTGCACCACCTCTTACTCTTTATGTCTCTCTTTGTACCATTATAGATATAATCCTGTTTCGCCGGTCCCAGCTAAAAGCCCAAATTCATCCTCGCTTCTGGGGTAAAACAATCTGTAAAACAGTTGGTGTCACTGTCACTATTGAGGGACTTGAAAACCTCCAAAAAGAGCAGAACTATATTTTTGTGGCCAACCATGCCAGCCAGTTTGACATCTTCAGCTTCCAGGGATACTTTCCACATGATTTCAGATGGATAGCCAAAAAAGAACTCTTTCGCATTCCAATTTTTGGCTTTGCCATGAAAACCACTGGTTTTATTGCCATTGACCGCTCAAGGGGCAGAGCCGCCCTGAAAAGTCTGACCGCTGCTGCTGAAAAAATAGCTGGAGGAACCTCTGTTCTCATTTTTCCGGAAGGCACCCGCTCTCCAGACGGCAAACTCCACCCATTTAAATCTGGGGCAATACTTTTGGCTATTAAGTCTGGAGTCCCAGTTGTACCAATAGGGTTCAATAATACCTTTCAAATATTGCCCAAGAATAAGCTCCTTGCTCAATCAGGTACAATTACTATTAGAGTTGGCAAACCCATCCCAACAACCAGTTACAAGCCAAAAGACAAACAGATACTGGCAGAAGAACTGCACAACAGGGTTGCCCAATTACTTTACGAAGAAAAGGGTTGAATTGTTTTGCAAATTTTCCCGAACATGGCATAATGAACCGTGATTCGTTTTTAGGTTTCTTTATCTTTCAATTAACTAAATAAGTACTTTCGTACTCATTTAACTTTCTCTTAACATAGAGCTTTTTCAGGAGTTGACCAGATGCAGTTGACGTCCCGCTATTTATTATTCGCATGTATTTCACTGCTTACCTTCTTTTCTGGAGCAAGCGTGCTGGCTGCACAAAATACAGCTTTTGTTCCTTTAAAAATAAATGCCACCGATCAGGTAGCGCTGGAAGAAATTGCTGATAAGGCTTTGGAACGTCAACTGAGTGCGCAAAATTTCACAATGCTCTCTCGACCTGAAGCAAAAGAGATAGCAGACTATGCTGCTTCCTGGCCACCACCAGCTGTTGTCTTAAAAGCTCTGGCTAAAACAGAAGGTGTAGACTATGTGGCGGTGGGAAGCCTGACCAAAATTGGTGAGCAAGTCAGCCTCGACTTTCTCGTTTTTGATGTTCTTGCCCCTGATTCTCCTCATACCTCCTATAGAGACGGTGTAACTCTTCAGGAACTGGATATGATTATCCAGGAAACAGTCACAGACATTCTCTCCTATACAAACCGTAATTTTATTATTGCTTCCATTGCACCAGCTGGCAATAAGCGAATTGATTCTGGTGCTATATTACAGAAAATTCAATCCAGACCTGGAGATATATACAATCAAATCCAGATTCGTCAGGATTTGAAATCTGTTTTCTCCATGGGTTATTTCGATAATGTTGAAATCGAGTCACTTGATACACCTCAAGGTAAAGATATAACCTTCAGAGTTCAGGAAAAACCAGTCATAAACCAGATCAATATAAGTGGTCTGGAAGAGATAACCGAAGAAGATGTTCGTGACGCAGCCAACATCACCAGCAATTCTATTTTGAATAGTTCCCGCTTAAACGATTCTGTACAGAGAATCAAAGAGCTCTATAAAGAAAAAGGGTATCATAATACTGACGTTACTGCTGCGTTGACTTATCCGACTGAAGATACAGCTGAAGTCAAATTTGTTGTTGTTGAAGGGAAAAAAGTATTTATCCGGCAAATATCTTTTACCGGTAATTCATATTATGAAAATGATGACCTGGAAGATGTCATTGAAACAGGTACCAAAGACTGGCTTTCGTGGTTCACCGATTCAGGCATTTTAAAAATGGACGTCCTGAAACAGGACACTGCCCGCATAGCCTCCTTTTATCACAATAATGGGTTTATTGAAGCCAAGGTCGGAGAGCCTGTCATTGATCAGACTGAAGACTCCTTATCCATTACTTTTCCCATACAGGAAGGCCCACGCTTTAGAGTTGGCACAGTTTCTATCGAAGGAGATCTGATTCAAGAAAAAGACAGCCTGCTCGAATTAATCACATTACGTAATGAAGAATTTTTAAATCGCAATGTGCTGCGCTCTGATACCATGAAACTAACTGATCTCTATGCTGAAAACGGCTACGCTTTTGCTGAGATTCGACCGCTTGTCCGTAAAGCGGATTCTGGTAACAGGGTTGATATCGTGCTTGATTTGTCAAAAGGCCCACTTGTCTACTTCAACCGAGTAGAAGTTTCAGGTAACACTAGAACACGTGACAACGTAATCCGTAGAGAACTGACCATACAAGAGGGTGGTGTCTTTGATTCAAAAGCAATCCGGGCATCCATGCAGAACCTGCAACGTCTTGGCTTTTTCGAAGAAGTAAATATCACACCGCAACCTACTCTCAGTGATGAACAAATGGATATCAAGGTTGAGGTGAAAGAGCGATCAACTGGACAGTTCAGTATAGGAGCCGGCTATTCTTCCTCTGACTATTTGTTGTTCATGGCAGAAATCGCAGAGAACAACCTTATGGGAACCGGTAACCGCTTATCCCTTTCTGCCAACATCAGTGGTGTTTCAAGCCGCTTTAACCTTGCCTTCACCAACCCCAGGCTCATGGACTCCAACCTGTCAGGAGGTATTGATATCTTTAACTGGGAGCGTGAATACGATGATTACACCAAAGAATCAGTCGGTGGTGCTTTACGTTTTGGCCACCCACTGGTTGAAAAGTGGAAAATATTCTACAGCTACAGCTATACTGATACAACTCTTTCAGATGTTTCTGAAGATGCGTCCTTTGTTATCCGCGAGTCGCAAGACATAAATATTACAAGTGCATTTCGCCTCTCTTTTGATCGTGATACACGAAACAGATATTTTGCTCCAAATGATGGCTCTAAAAACAATCTCTCTATCAAGTTTGCAGGTGGCCCCCTTGGTGGCGATGCCTCCTTTACCAAAATAGAGGCGAGCAGCAGCTGGTACTTTCCCCTGCCATGGGATTCATCCTTTCACGTGAAAGGTTCAGCTGGCCAGGCTTTTGAAAATGAAGATGGTCAGTTACCAGTATATGAACATTTCTACCTGGGTGGACTAAACTCAATTCGAGGTTTTAAATCTTCCCACGTCAGTCCACGGGATCCCATCACAGATGAACGAATTGGTGGTGATAAAATGTGGTACACTAATTTTGAAATTATCTTCCCAGTCTTAACAGAGGCTGGTATACGAGGCGTTGTTTTTACAGATTTCGGTAATGTTTACGACACAGAAGAAGACTGGGACTTTAGCGATATCAAGAAATCAGCCGGTCTTGGTATCCGCTGGCTCTCACCAATGGGTCCTCTCCGCTTGGAGTGGGGCTACAATCTTGATCCTGAAGAGGATGAAGAAAGCTCTGTTTGGGACTTCAGCATAGGTGGTACTTTCTAAAAGCTGAAATCTACATATCTTGAAGACAAAAACCAGGTAACAGCAGAAAATTTTCAGCTGCTACCTGGTTTTATTTTTTACCTCCCACCACTGTCTAAACCCAATGGCTGTTACCTCTAATACTATCTCTGCATTGCTTGAAAAACATGGGAATGACCGTGTCCTGAATCTATGTGGTCTCCACGGAGCAAGCCATGCCTTTTTGCTTGCAACGGCAATCAAACAGCTGAGGCGACACGTCTGCTGCATTCTCCCTACCGACCAGCAACTTGAAATCGTTGCTCAGGATATTCGTGTCTTTTCTGATATAGAAGTTGTTGAATATCCTAGTTTTGAAATCCCTCCTTATACCCCGCTTTCTCCTGACCCGACAACGGTTACTGGCCGGATATCGACCTTGCATCGTTTACTGACCAACCCTGCCCCCTGTATTATTCTCACTTCAGCAGAAGCAATACTCAGGCGTATTTTACCAAAAAATGTCCTTGGTGGACGAAGTGAACTTGTCATGGCAGGTGAAGAGACGGATCGTGACAGTCTGATCAAGATACTCATCGAAAATGGCTACCAATCCTGTTCCATGGTCCAACAAGTTGGCGATATTGCAGTTCGAGGGTCAATTGTCGATATTTATGCGCCCGCAACAGATGAGGGCAGCAATGCGCCACTTCGACTTGATTTTTTCGGTGATACAGTAGAATCCATACGACTCTTTGATCCCATAAGCCAACGATCAATACAGGAACTGGAAGAAACTGTCATTCTTCCCTGTTCAGATATTCTCTTTCCCCCAAAAAATGAAAACTCCTCTTGGCATGTAAATCTTAAAAAGGCCCTTTTAGAGCTTCCCTGCTCAAATAAAGCTGCCGCTCATACCCAAGAGCGATTACAAAATCACATTCGTTTTGCAGGAATAGAATTTTTCCTTCCCCTCCTTTATCCTGAATTGGAGGTTCAACAGACACTTTTTGACTATTTACCAAGTAACTGTCTTATTATTCAATCTGATCCGACTTCCATCAAGCTGCAAACAGGAATAGTCAGTGAACGGATTTATGCTAATTACGACGAGGCTACCAATACTGATATTGTTGCCCTTGCTCCAGACTCTCTTTTTCTTACTGAAGACAATCTGAAAAAAACCTTGCAAACTTTCCAGCAATTTCGCCTCCACTCTCTTCCTGATCCGGAGAGTACTGAAGAGTATCATCTTATTAAAACAGGTGAGCATACTCTGCTGAAACAAGAGATTAAGCTTCAGGGGAAAAAAAGAGGTATACTTGCACCACTTGCTGACCGAATCATAAAATGGAAATCAAGGGGAGAGAAAGTCTTTCTCACCTGTCGATCAATGCGACAGGCACGCCAATTTGACGAGATGTTACAGCGATACCACCTTCAGGTATCAATTTTGACTGCGCCCATTGATATCTCTTTGGAACAAAATACCAACCTGGTTGAACTGGTCGACTCACCTCTTTCTCAAGGATTTGATCTTACTGAAGACAAGCTGCACATACTGGCAGCCCATGAACTTTTTGGTGAAAAGAGGATCAAGCCATCTGCCAGAAAGACCGTATCCGATGAGACTTCTCCTCCTGTTTTAATTGAAGAACTTGAATGTGGTGACATTGTTGTTCATAAAGAACACGGCCTTGGCATTTTTAACGGTCTGCTCAATATGCAGTATACAGGACAGCAAGGCGACTTCATGCAAATTGAATACAGAGACAAAGACAAGCTCTATGTCCCTGTTGACCGCCTTCACTGGGTTACAAAATACCAGGGTTTAACCGAACAACAACCGAGACTTGACAGGCTAGGCACCGATAATTGGCTGTCGACCAAGAAAAAAGTAACCGATGCTGTCTGGGAAGTAGCCCATGAGCTCATTGAAATTTATGCAAAAAGAGAGCTTAAAGAAGGCCATCGATTCTCTGCTGCGGGTGAACTCTTTCACGAACTTGAACAGTCATTTCCTTACGAAGAAACCGAAGGTCAAAACCGTGCCATAAACGAAGTACTCGATGACCTTACCAGTGAACAACCGACTGACCGACTTGTTTGCGGTGATGTTGGCTACGGCAAAACAGAAGTGGCTGTCCGGGCTGCATTTAAAGTAATTGAAGATGGGTATCAGGTTGCGGTACTTGTACCAACCACGGTACTAGCAGAGCAGCATGCTGCCACCTTCAGAGAACGCTATGACGACTTCCCTGTCAAGGTGTCCTGTCTCAATCGCTTTCGAACCAGCAGCCAACAAAAAAAGATCGTCAAAAAAATCCAAGAGGGCAAGGTGGATCTTGTTATTGGTACCCATCGCATTCTTTCCAAAGATATCAAATTTGCAAAATTAGGTTTACTCATCATCGATGAGGAACATCGCTTTGGTGTTACTCATAAAGAAAAAATTAAAAAAATAAAAGCAGAAGTGGATGTACTTACCCTGACCGCTACTCCCATACCACGAACACTGCAGATGTCACTTCTTGGCATTCGTGACTTGTCTGTTATTTCCACGCCGCCAAGAAGAAGACGTTCGGTGAAAACCTTTCTTGCAAAAAATGATGATCTGGTTATCCGTGAAGCAATTATTAGAGAATTACAGCGAGGCGGCCAACTCTATTTTGTTCATAACCGGGTACGTTCCATTCATAGAATTGCAGAAAAAGTTGAAGAACTTGTCCCCCATGCCCGTGTTGCAGTTGCCCATGGACAAATGCCTGGTCGTGAGCTTGAAAATATTATGATCAAATTCATAAATCATGAAGTTGATGTGCTTGTCTGTACAACAATAATAGAATCAGGTCTTGATATTCCAAATGCTAACACCATCATCATAAATCGGGCCGATCGATTTGGCCTGGCTGATGCATATCAGCTTCGTGGAAGAGTTGGGCGCTCAAGCATACAATCATATGCCTACCTCCTGGTACCATCACTTGAAAGCCTGACCAAAGATGCAAAACAACGGCTCAGGGCTCTAATGGATTGTAATGAACTGGGCGGTGGCTTCAAGCTGGCGATGAATGACCTCCAGATTCGTGGAGGAGGTAACCTGCTTGGAGTCTCTCAATCAGGTCATATTGCCGCTGTTGGCTATGATCTCTACCTGGAATTACTACAATCTACAGTCACGGAGCTTAAGAAAAAGGGAACCGAGCAGGATACCAGCGTTGAGATTGACCTTGATCCAGTTGTGAAGCTCAATGTTTCAGCATTTATCCCCGATGATTATATCAACGACCCTTCACAACGCTATCAAATGTATAAAAGAATTTCCACAGCAGGCAATACCTCACTTGATGAACTTGACAGTTTGCGTGATGAACTCCTTGACCGTTATGGCCAATTACCGAAAGAAACAGATATGCTTCTTGATGTAATACAACTAAAATACCCACTACGAAAACTTGGCATTAGCAAATTGGAACAAGGGCCTGAAACATTAGCATTTTCCTTTGTTGAAAACACTCCTGTATCACCTGATACCCTGCTTGCCTTTATTACCAAAAAAACAAAGAATAAAAAAAATATCACCAAGCTTACTCCTGACCAGCGTTTAATTGTTCCCCTTGAAGGGCAAAAAAACCTGTTTAATCAAATCAATGCTATAGTAAATGCACTCAGTGCCTCCTGAAAACATGCTGACAAACAAAATCGAACCTCACTTTAACTGGAAAGATGTCACCACTGTTCTTTTGGACATGGACGGAACCCTGCTTGATAAACATTTTGATGATTATTTCTGGGAGCAGTATGTCCCGGAACATTACAGCCTGCTGCACAACATTAGCATCGAAGAGGCGAGAGGGAGACTTCTTGCAACGTATAAAAAAGTTGAGAATACGCTGGCGTGGACAGATCTGAATCACTGGTCACAGGAGTTGGGCCTTGATATTCCAGATCTAAAAATGAGAGTTGATCACTTAATAGACATTCACCCTTACGTGCTCGACTTTCTTGAATTTTGTAAAGAAAAAGGAAAAAAACTATTTCTTGTAACAAATGCACACTCGAAAACACTGCAAATAAAACTACAAAAGACAGCAATAGGGTCATGGTTTGACCGTATCGTATGCTCAGAAGAAGTCGGCCTGCCAAAAGAAGTACCTGAATTCTGGAACAGGCTTGAAGAAATGCTTGACTACTCGCCAGGTACAACCATGCTTGCAGATGATACTGAAAAGGTATTGGCCTCGGCAGCTCAATATGGAATGGGCTATTTAGTTTACGTGGCTAAACCCAGTAGTAAAAAGGAAGTCGCTTACTCAAGCAACTTCCCTTCCATTGTGTACTTTAATGAACTTATGGGGTAACTACTCACCCCTATCCGATTTTTCTGATGGGACCGAGTCCGCTAGTGCCAGTTGAATAGCGACAAGCGGATTGACTCCTTGGCATGCCATAGACT
>CAMYOP010000056.1 GCA_947260045.1 uncultured Desulfobulbaceae bacterium | reverse complement strand
CCCAAGGGCTACGTTCTTTTTGGCTCCGATTCACCCTGGACCGATCAAAGTACCACTCTTAAAATGCTTGAAAAAATAAATTTGCCAAAGGATGTGTATGAGGGGATAACTTGGACAAACAGTGTAAATCTCCTTGGACTGTAGGCTGAATTTCCAGCACTCTATATTGTAAAAATACCTGAAAAGCTTATTCTGGTATTTTTTATGGATTGTGAGCTTTTTTAAGGAGGAAAAAACACGGTACGTTCCCAGGAAGAAGAACGTACCGATGAGTGTCAGGAGGCTTTTATTTCAGTGCGTCTTTTATTTTTCCCATGGCTTCAACTACATTGTCACGGGAGTTAAAGGCAGAGATGCGAATGTAGCCCTGGCCACATTTTCCAAATCCGGCTCCAGGCGTACAGACGACACCGGCCTGATTGAGCAGCATGTCAAAGAAATCCCAGGAATCACGATTTCCTTGTATCCAGATGTATGGCGAGTTTTCACCGCCAACCGAATCAAAGCCTAAGTCATTAATGGCCTCACGGACGATGGTCGCGTTTTCCAAGTAATAGGAAACAAGTTCATCGGTCTGCGCTTTGCCAGATTCGCTATACACTGCTTCTGCAGCCTTTTGCACAGGATAGGAAACACCATTAAATTTTGTACAATGTCTGCGATTCCATAATGGGTGAACGCTATGCTCTTTGCCTTTGGAGTCATAGGCCATGCATTCCTTGGGAACAACGGTATAAGCGCAGCGTGTTCCTGTAAAACCGGCGTTTTTAGAGAAACTGCGAAATTCTATGGCCACTTCGCGAGCACCATCAATCTCATAGATGGAGTGAGGAAGTGAATCGTCTTGGATGAAGGCCTCATAGGCGGCATCAAACAAAATAAGTGCTTTGCTTTCTTTGGCGAAGTCCACCCAGGTTTTAAGTTGTGCTTTGGTTATGGTTGATCCTGTTGGATTATTGGGGAAGCACAGGTAAATCAGATCGACTTTTTCTGAAGGAAGCACGGGGACGTAATTGTTTTCCTTTGTGGAGTCAAGATAAACAACGCCCTGGTAGCGTCCGTCTTGAAAGTCACCGGTACGGCCGGCCATGACGTTTGAGTCAAGGTAGACTGGATAGACAGGATCGGGGATAGCTATTTTACTGTCCAGGCTGAACAGTTCCTGAATATTTCCTGTATCACACTTTGCTCCGTCCGACACAAAGATTTCATCGGCGCTAATGTCAGCCCCACGGGTTTGAAAGTCGTTTGCGGCAATGGCAGTTCTTAGAAAATCGTACCCCTGTTCAGGGCCGTAACCGCGAAAGGACGAGTCATTTGCCATTTCATCAATGGCACTGTGAAATGCCTCAATACAAGCTTGGGGCAGGGCCCTTGTTACGTCACCTATTCCAAGTTTGATAATGTCACGTTCAGGATTTTGCTCTTGAAAGGTGGCTACCCTTTTGGCAATGTTTGAAAAGAGATAGGATGCCTGCAGTTTCAGGTAATGTTCGTTAATTGTTAGCATAGTGATATTTTATTTGGTTGATTTTTCATGTTAATAGTTTAATTCAGCTCGCAGATATACTCAAAAAAATGAAAGTGTCAAGACTGAAGCCGATGAATTGCCTTTTCGGCCTCATGGATACTAAAAATCACAGACAACACCCTTGCTCAGATCATAGGCATCACTTGTAAGGTCGTAATCCATTTGTCCTGCTTCAATGTTAAAAGTCGGTGCTTTTATTTCCACATCACCTGGACTGACAACCATTTTGGAGTCATCGTAATAATGTAATAGATCAGAATACATCTCTTGCTGAACTGCAGGTTTGAGTACCACAACATTGTCTATAAGAGTCAGGTGACGGTCGTCAACATCATAGGTGCCACGGGAACTGGTAATTTTGGTTTCTGTGTTTTTTTTGAGTGGATCAGTATAAACAGCATCAACTTCGATCAGGCCAATTTCGCGATCAGTTTTTCCTGTAAAGGCACGGTCGGCGTTTACAATCCATTCCACATTGCCCATGCTGGACAGGGTAATAGTTATGGAATCCATGACAAAATTTCGTGAATTTGTTTCGGATACGCCTGGAATGGTATTAGTAAAATCACCCCTTGGCTGCAAAAAAGAACTCAAAGGTGGCTGCCAGATCGGGCTTGTCACAAAGAATACCAAGGGTATTACCCACAATAAATTTCTTGGATTTTTTATCATTTTAAATACCCTTTTAAAAGGGTGTTTTGTTTGTTTTGGGCATCAAGAATCAAGTCGCAAAGTTCACGTACTGCACCTTTGCCACCCGGTTTTTCCGTAATATAATGAACCCGTTTTTGTACTTCAGGGACGCCATTGGCAGGAGAAACAGCAAGGCCGACCAGTGTTAGCAGGGGTAAATCCAGCCAGTCATCACCCATATAGGCAACCTGGTCAGGCTGCAAACCACTGTCACTGAGGATTTTTGCAAATGCTTCTTTTTTGTTTTTAGTGCCCTGGTAGACATGACGGAGCTTCAGGTCAGCTGCTCTTCGGTTGACAGCCTCTGAGGTTCTGGCAGTTATCAATCCCACTTCAACGCCGCTATCTTGGAGGATGCGCAAGCCAAAACCGTCCTGTGTGTTAAATCCTTTTGATTCGCCGCCGTCATGGGTGTAAATAATGGTGCCATCGGTCAGCACACCATCAACGTCAAGTAAAAGTATTTTTACTTTTTTTGCCCGTGGCAGGGCTTCTTGCCATTGAGCACTGCGCTTGATGGGTTCGTTGCGTTCCCTTGCTTTTTCGAGAAGCGCCTGGGTCAGGTCGCAATCGGAAGGGTAATTTGTACCGCCACCGCCTGCGCAGGAGTTATTGCTCATCAACGACCTCCATGACAGCCTTGCGAACAGCCAGAAGTTGCTTGAGCAACATTTCCATTTTATCAAGTGGCCATGAATTTGGTCCATCACATAGAGCATTGTCAGGTGATGGATGTGTTTCCATGAATAAACCGTCAATTCCAGTTGCTATAGCTGCTCTGGCCAGGGCTGGGATGAATTCTCTCTGTCCACCCGATTTGCCGCCTGCACCTCCTGGAAGCTGGACGGAATGAGTGGCGTCATAAATTACAGGACAGCCGAGCCCGCGCATTGTCGGTATAGCCCTCATATCAACAACCAGGTTGTTATAGCCGAAACTTGCTCCTCGCTCCGTAAGAAAAAGACGTTTACAGCCTGCTTCCCGCAACTTATTGACTGCGTATTCCATATCCCACGGAGAAACAAACTGTCCTTTTTTAAGGTTTACAACTTTGCCGGTCGCAGCTGCTGCAACCAGTAAATCTGTTTGGCGGCAGAGAAACGCTGGTATTTGAATGATATCAAGAACTTCAGCAGCGGCTTCAACCTGTGAGACATCATGAACATCAGAGACCACCGGGACTCCAATTTCTTCACGGATTCTTCCAAGTATTCTCATACCCTTTTTGAGCCCTGGTCCCCGAAAAGAGCTCAGTGAGGTTCTGTTTGCCTTGTCAAAGGAGGCTTTGAAAACATAAGAAACACCTAGCTTCTCACATATTGTTTTCATTTCCCGAGCGATGTTCCAGGCAAGATCTGCTGACTCCAGGACACACGGTCCTGCAAGCAGGAGCAGAGGACGTCCAGGTCCAGCTTCTATGGTTTGATTATCGGGCAGGTTGTCAATTACAATTGCTTGCATAGGTCGCCTTTGTGGTAATTAGATCTTACCCGGATATTTCATCAAGACCTGCTATGAAGCCGGAAAGCATTGCGTCTACTTCGTTTCGCTTGAGAAACCTTCTCGACATACTGACAGTATGCCTCGAATGTTTTTCTTTGCGAGCCTCGCATCCACCATCCTTTCGAGCTTCTCGCGACGAACTTGATGAAATATCCGGGCTAAACCTGACTTTTTATTAAAGCAGCTTTGATGAAGTCCCGAAAAAGAGGGTGAGGCTTCATGGGTTTTGATTTAAATTCAGGATGGAACTGGCATCCAAGAAACCAGGGATGTTCTTTTAACTCTACAATTTCAACCAAAGTATCATCTGGAGAGGATCCGCTGACAAGAAGGCCGGCTTTTTCCAGTTGTTCCCTGAAGATATTATTAAATTCATAGCGATGGCGATGACGTTCACTGATTTCATTTTGCTGATACGCATTATGAGCATTGCTGTTCTTTTTAAGAACACAGGGGTAGGCACCCAGTCGCAAAGTTCCACCCATCTCAGAGCTTTCATCCCGTACTTCAATTTTGCCTGAGCGGAAATCAAACCACTCTTTCATGAGGTAAATGACTGGCTCGGGAGTGTTGGCATCGAGTTCTGTTGAATCGGCCTGTTTGAGCCCTGCTATATTTCGGGCAAATTCAACGACGGCAAGCTGCATGCCAAGACAGATACCGAAAAAGGGAACATTATTTTCTCTGGCATAGGTAATGGCGTGAATTTTTCCTTCCATGCCTCTGCTGCCAAAACCACCAGGGACGAGAATGCCGTCGCACTCTTTGAGTAAATCAGCAGCATCTCCTTTCTCCAGGTCTTCAGCACTGATGTATCTCAGTTCTACTTTGGTGTCGTTGGCAATTCCGCCATGGACGAGGGATTCATGTAAACTTTTATAGGATTCTGTGAGGTCAACGTATTTGCCAGTGATACCAATAGTGACGGTATGAGCGGGATTTTTTATCTTGTGAACCAGTTCCTGCCAGGGCTTTATATTTGGTGCTCCTGTCCAGATGCCCAGTTTTTCAAGAATACGGGAATCCAGACCTTCATCATGGAGATGTAGTGGTACTTCGTAAATGGCTTCCACATCTACGGCGGTGATAACACATTTAGGCTCTACATTACAAAATAAGGCAATTTTCTTTTTCAGATCATCTGTAAGCTGACGTTCTGTCCGACAAACCAGAATGTCTGGTTGAATTCCGCTTGCAAGCAGTTCTTTAACGCTATGCTGGGTAGGTTTTGTTTTCACTTCACCAGCGGTTTTGATATAGGGTACCAGGGTGAGATGGATGAACAGTGAGTTTTCTCTGCCAAGATCCGTGCGAAGTTGACGAATTGCTTCAACAAAAGGCAAGCCTTCAATATCGCCAATGGTGCCGCCGATTTCAATAATGGCAACATCAACAGAACCGTCGAGTTGCAAGACAGCCTGTTTGATTTCATCGGTGATATGGGGGATGACCTGAACCGTTCCACCCAGATATTCACCTCTGCGCTCTTTCATTATAACCGAATAGTAGATACGGCCGGAGGTGTAATTGTTTTTCTGGGCCATAACAGCGTTGGTGTAACGTTCATAATGGCCCATATCCAGATCTGTTTCAGCGCCATCATCAGTTACGAATACTTCTCCGTGCTGGAATGGATTCATGGTGCCTGGATCAACATTGATATAGGGGTCTAGTTTCTGAAAGGTAACCGTCAGCCCACGTGCCTCAAGAAGAGATCCGATGGCTGCGGCTGCAAGACCCTTTCCAAGGGAAGAGAGCACACCGCCTGTGATAAATATAAATTTTGTCTTATTGCTTGCCTTTGTTTTCATTAAAAATACCTGTTTCGGCTGATAAAAAAGAAAATGGCAGCTCCAGGCTGCCGCTGTTCATGTACCACAGGGTATCATGACAATAAAAAAGTGATTGGTTCAAAAATGGTGTCGTTGTCCATGCTTCTCAAAAAAACATTACAAAATCATACGATAACAATCGCTAGATTTGCAAATGGAATAAAGAATTATAAAAGTAGGATTACAAATTCAGAATGGACATTATTAATACACTATCTCGCTGGCAATGACAACAACTCCTCATTGCCTATTCTCACAATAAAATGGTATCGTCATGGGCATACGCAGGGGCACATGAACATAGTATCATCAGGTCGATATTTTCTGTGTTTTCAATGCAGTGTGCTGTTCCTGGGGGGATAAGTATTGTGTCTCCTTTCCTTACCGCAAAGGATTTGCTGCCAAGTGTCATGCACCCCTTGCCGCTGCTGATGTGATAAATTTCTTCGGTCTTGCCATGTTTATGCAGTAATGTTTTTTGTACTGCTGGAATAAGAGCCTCTGCCAGGCTGAGGTTGCTGCAGGGATGATGGTCAGGATGTACCAGTTCACGGATGATAGAACCATCTTTGGTTGTGTATGGTTTAACAGTATTATAGGGAAGGTGCATGGGGGTTCTCTCTAACAGTTTGAATTTGCATCATATCTGAAATTATTGTTGACACAGATCATGAGTGGCATAGAGTAGTTGCATACAAGTCAAAGCCACTTGTACTTTGGGCGAAAGTATTGTACTCCAAGTCTTTTCGTACGTTAAAGTATTTTTTGTATTTGTTATGGTAAAGTCCTGCATTGATCCACTGAAACTGTCTGGCAGCAAGAAAGGTGGGGGAAAAATTCATGTTTACAGAAAATGAAGGGCATCTCCTGATCAAAATTGTCCGTCAAGCCATAGAGAAAAAACTGGGCCTGGAACCATCTGATCCTGTTCCAGACAAGGATTTGTTAAATCCTTCGTTTCAGGTAAAGCGGGGAGTGTTTGTCACTTTAAACAAAAGAGGGATGCTGCGGGGTTGTATCGGTAGTCTGTCAGGAGTTGAGACAGTTGTTGAAGGCATTAAAAGGCACGCTGTAAATGCAGCTTTTAATGATCATCGTTTTCCTCCGCTTACTTCAGCGGAATTGCCTGACGTTTCCATTAATATTTCCATTCTGACTGAACCCCGGGATTTGCAGTATGAGGACGCAGATGACCTGGTACGCAAACTTCGTCCGGAGATAGATGGAGTTATCCTCAAAGAGCCTGACGGAGGCGGAGCAACATTTTTACCACAGGTCTGGGAGCAGCTTCCAAGCCCAGATTTGTTTTTAGGTCACCTGTGCCGTAAAGCAGGCTTGACAGATGATGCCTGGAAGTCGTCCCATCTTCTGGTACAAACCTACCAGGT
Organism: uncultured Desulfobulbaceae bacterium; assembly: GCA_947260045.1. Taxonomy (GTDB): domain Bacteria; phylum Desulfobacterota; class Desulfobulbia; order Desulfobulbales; family Desulfobulbaceae; genus CAMYOP01. The sequence goes on along the minus strand of CAMYOP010000056.1, from coordinate 4,926 downwards.
GCAATATTTTAAAGAATAGTCATATACGCTGAAAGTATTCAATACAATCAGTTCAAACAGTGTGTATGTCTTGGCAGTAAATAAGAGAACTACAAAAGAGTCAGTGTAAGAATGAGAGAAGTAACATTAAAGATAGAATATTCAAAGCGTTTGGCTGCTCTTTATGAAGCGCTGGAAAACGATTACCAGAAAACTGCAGAGCCCATTGGGCTTGATTGTCGAGCCTGTTCCGATAATTGTTGTGACAGCTATTTTTTGCATCATACCTATAGTGAGTGGGCGTACTTGTGGGAGGGTATTTGCTCAATGGAATCAGACCTTGTTGAACGTATGATGGAGCGTGCCAGGGATTATTCTGCAAAGAGCAGAGAACTCATCAAGCAGGAAGAAAGGCCCCAGCTGATGTGTCCATGCAATGAAGATGGTTTATGCATGATATATTCACATCGATTGCTTGTCTGTCGCATGCACGGTGTCCCTGCAAGTGTAACTCGTCCAGATGGTCGATCCCTTCAATTTCCAGGTTGCTGGAAATGTCAGGAAATTGTCAGCGGCAAATATTCAGAGCAAGAGCAGGTCCCTACAATGGATAGAACCAAACTCTTCCAGGAGATGGCTAGGTTAGAGTCTGACTTGTTAGGGAACAAGCGGCATCTGTATCCACGGTTAAAACTTACCATTGCTGATATGCTGGTAGATGGACCACCCCAGGTAAACAAGAAATTTTGTGAGCGTTAAAAAGCAAATGGTTAGTCAGGTTTTAAAGGCATGTGAAGTTGTTCTTTCTGGACGACAGCTAAAGCGATACGAAGTAGATGAGCTCTACCGTGAGGTAGACACCCAGGAACTCTTTGATGCAGCGGATGAGATCCGCAAGCATTTTATGGGCACCCACTTTCATCTCTGTTCCATCATCAATGCCAGGAGTGGTAATTGCTCTGAAGATTGTAAGTTTTGTGCTCAATCTGCTCAATACCCCACATCCATTGAAACATATGATAGGGTGGATACGGACAAGGCCCTAGAAATGGCCATGGATAACGACAGCTACGATGTGCATCGCATTTCTCTTGTCACCAGTGGCCGCACTGTCAGTGAAAAATTTCTCCATGAACTAGCTGAAATTTACGGGGTGATAAATGATAAAACCTCTCTTCGTTTTTGTGCCTCCATGGGTCTTTTAAACAGAGATAAGGCTAAGCAATTAAGCGAGATGGGGGTGAGCCGTTATCACTGCAATCTGGAAGCCAGCAGGAATTATTTTCCAAACATTTGCACTACCCATAGCTGGAAGGATAAGGTCGAAACCCTTGGACATGCAAGAGATACAGGGATGACTCTGTGTTCTGGCGGCATCATGGGCATGGGGGAGAGCATGGCAGACCGAATTGATCTTGCTTTTGAATTACGGGATCTGCATGTCAAATCCATACCGATGAATGTTCTGACCCCGATTCCAGACACGCCTTTTGCAGAGCTGGAGCCACTTGAAATTGAAGAAGTTTTGACCACACTGGCGCTTTTCCGCTTTATCAATCCTGATTCAGTTATTCGCATTGCAGGTGGTCGCCAGCAGCTGGGCGATGATCAGTATCGTTGTTTTGCCGCGGGGGCAAATGGTGCCATTGTCGGTGATTACCTCACGACCATTGGCAGTCGTATTGCTGATGATCTGAAAGTGCTGGCAGAGATGGGCTACACTTTTTCTTAAACAACTTTGTGATTACAACTAAAGCTTAGTTAACACCGGGAGACAGATCGGAGCCTACGCTTACCTAAATTTTTCCTCAGCTTAAGGGGACCGAATTTTTTTTGTGTATTATCAGCGAAAATTATTCTGTCTCCCGAATAATAACGGAAAAATAAAATAGATCTCCTCCCTTTTAGTTTCTAACTGAGCTTTAGTGGTAATCACAATCAACTTTATCCTCTATGCCCTTTCATGAGCCGGAAAGAATCACTGGGATCACAGGCTGATCTGCTGCAGTTTGATCGAGAGCATATCTGGCATCCTTACACTTCCATGTATGAACCATTGCCGACCTATGAGGTGGTTTCCGCCCAGGGAGTTCGCCTGAAACTTGCAGGTGGGCGTGAACTTATTGATGGCATGTCTTCCTGGTGGGCGGCAATCCATGGATACAATCATCCTGAATTAAACAAGGCAATATCTGCTCAGCTGGAAAACATGTCCCATGTCATGTTTGGCGGCCTTACACATAAGCCAGCCGTTGAGCTTGCAAAAATGCTCGTTGATCTTAGTCCGCAAGGTTTGGACAAGGTTTTTTTCTCGGATTCAGGCTCGGTCAGCGTGGAAGTCGCGCTGAAGATGGCATTGCAATATTGCCATGCCCTTGGCAAGCCGGAAAAGCATCGCTTTTTAAGCATTCGAAACGGCTATCATGGAGACACCTTCCATGCCATGTCGGTGAGCGATCCTGATACCGGGATGCATTCCATTTTTCAATACGTCCTGCCAAAACAGATATTTGCTCCAGCGCCAAAGTGTCTTTTTCACGAAGAATGGAATGGTGAAGACCTTATTACGCTGCGAAATTTACTGGAAGATCATCAGCATGAACTAGCAGCCGTTATTGTGGAACCCGTAGTTCAGGGAGCAGGTGGCATGCGTTTTTACCATCCGCAATATCTAAAAGAGTTGCGAAGCTTGTGTGACCAGTATGATGTACTGCTTATTTTTGATGAAATTGCCACTGGTTTTGGCCGAAGCGGTACCCTGTTTGGAGCTGATCACGCAGAAGTAACACCTGATATAATGTGCCTTGGAAAGGCCCTGACTGGGGGTTATATGACTCTGGCTGCAACACTGACAAGCGACAGGGTTGCCATGACTATCTCAGAGGGACAGCCACCAAATTTTATGCATGGTCCCACATTTATGGGAAATCCTCTTGCCTGTAGCGTTGCTCTTGCCAGTATTCGCCTACTCCTTGAGTCAAACTGGCAGAATAAGGTCAGGCGGATTGAAGCCCAGCTTCTGGAAGAGCTTAAACCAGCAACAAAGCTTAAGAATGTTGCAGATGTTCGAGTGCTGGGTGCCATAGGGGTTATTGAAATGACGCAGCCTGTGGACATGAAAAAGCTTCAGGCCTTCTTTGTTCAAGAGGGAGTGTGGGTACGTCCTTTTGGCCGCCTACTCTATATAATGCCTCCGTATATTATTTCCAGTCAGGATTTGCAGTGTGTTACCACAACACTTGTACAGGCAGCTGAACTTTGTAACTGAGCAGCTGCTTAATGCCAGGTAGATTTCTCAGTACTTGTACTTATACTCTATGAACACACTGATAAATATGATAATTGCATTACCTAACTGTTTGTGCTATTGGTGTTTTCCACGTTTTACATCTTTACGGCTTCAAGTAAAATCATCTTTTGCCAGGTGAACCCTGGTTTTATATTTTTATAGAGTAAGAATTTCTCTGAAATAGATTGAAGGAAACAATATGACGACACAAAAAATTATTTACACCGAAGTTGATGAAGCACCTGCACTTGCCACCTACTCGCTCCTTCCTGTTATCCAGGCGTATACGAAAGGTTCTGGCGTGACCTTAGAAGTAAAGGATATTTCTCTTTCAGGTCGAATTATCGCCAATTTTCCTGAGAACCTGACTGAAGAGCAAAAAATCCCTGACTATCTCAGTGAGCTGGGTGACCTTGCCAAACTGCCTGAGACAAATATTATCAAACTGCCAAATATCAGTGCTTCTGTGCCCCAGCTTATTGAGGCAGTGAAAGAGTTGCAGGAAAAGGGATACAATATTCCTGATTATCCAGAAGAGGCAAGTACTGATGAAGACAAGGAATTGCAGGGACGATTTGCCAAGGTTCTTGGCAGTGCGGTGAATCCAGTTCTGCGTGAGGGGAATTCTGACAGAAGGGCTGCATCTTCAGTCAAGCAGTTTGGTCGTAAGAACCCTCATCGACTGATGAAGGATTGGCCTGAAATTTCCCATTCTCGCGTGGCCCATATGACAGAAGGTGATTTTTACGCCAGTGAAAAATCCACTACCATTGAGGCAGATTGCACAGTTCAGTATGAATTTGTTGGTGCTGACGGTTCTGTTGAGGTTCTGAAGGGGAACACGCCCTTACTTGCTGGTGAGGTGCTTGATTCTTCAGTCATGAATGTTCGCTCCCTGCGTACTTTTTATAAAGAGCAGATTGAAGAGGCGAAAAAAGATGGTTTGCTACTCTCCCTTCATCTCAAGGCAACCATGATGAAGGTATCTGATCCCATAATGTTTGGTCATTGTGTTGCAATTTTTTACAAAGAAATATTTGAAAAGCATGCAGATGTCATAGACGACCTGGGAGTCAATGTAAATAATGGTCTGGCAGATCTCTATGCCAAACTTGATAAACTGTCAGAAGCCAAGAGAGCTGAAATAGAGGCAGACATCATGGCTCTTTACGATGCACAGTGCGAGCTTGCCATGGTTGATTCTTCCAAAGGTATCACCAATCTCCATGTCCCTAATAATGTTATTGTTGATGCTTCCATGCCCGTTTTTGTCAGAGACGGCGGTAAAATGTGGGGGCCAGATGATAAATTGCATGACACTATCGCAATGGTGCCAGACAGATGCTATGCGACTATTTATCAGGAAGTTGTTGAAGATTGCAAAAAGCATGGCGCATATGATCCTGCGACCATGGGCTCGGTGTCAAATGTTGGCCTGATGGCTCAAAAGGCTGAGGAATACGGTTCCCATGATAAAACTTTTGAGGCCCCTGCAGATGGAGTTATTCGCATTGTGGGCACTCAGGGTGAAACGCTTTTGGAGCAGCAGGTTGAGACAGGTGATATTTTCAGATCCTGTCAGACCAAAGATGCGCCGATCAAGGATTGGGTTAAACTGGCTGTCAACAGGGCAAGGGCAACTGGGGCACCTACTCTGT
>CAMYOP010000055.1 GCA_947260045.1 uncultured Desulfobulbaceae bacterium | reverse complement strand
GTATTGCCTTATTCCTCGCTATTTCTGGCGTTCTTGTCCAGACAGTAGGAATAGGATTACGCTGGTATGAATCATATCAGTTGGGTATTGGCCATGCACCTTTAACCAACATGTATGAATCCCTGGTCTTTTTTGCCTGGTGTATTGCCCTGCTCTATATCCTTATGGAATTTAAGTTCAAAAATAACGTCATGGGTGCATTTGTTATCCCATTTGCCTTTATAGCCATGGGGTATGCCTCCTTTGCCAAAGGCATCAACCAGGAAATCAGCCCTCTGGTACCAGCATTGCAATCCAACTGGCTGATAGCCCACGTCATTACCTGCTTCATTGGCTATGGTGCCTTTGCAGTTGCAGCAGGTCTGGGCTTTATGTACCTGCTGAAAAAGAGAGCCAATGATAAAAATCTGGCCCAGGGAAGCTTAACTGGCTCACTTCCGGAACTAAAGGTTATCGATGATATAAATCATAAGACCCTGGTGTTTGGTTTTCTTTGGCTTTCTGCTGGCATCATTACCGGGGCTGTTTGGGCGAATGAGGCCTGGGGAACCTACTGGAGCTGGGATCCCAAGGAAACATGGTCTCTGATTACCTGGTTTCTTTATGCTTCCACACTACATGCCCGCTTCACCAGAGGCTGGAGTGGCAGCAGAATCGCCTGGCTTTCCATCCTCGGTTTTCTGGCGGTTTTCTTCACCTATTTCGGTGTTAATTTCTGGCTATCGTGACTTCACAGTTACGGTTCCAGTTAAAAAATACCTGCTCTTTCTCTGTTAAATTCTTTTCCTGAAATATGGGACTGAGGAGAGCGCTGAGCTGCTTGACAAGCCTGTTTGAAAACGCTATATAGAAACATATATTGAATGAGTATTCAGTAATACCCTTATGTAAATCAATGACAAGGAGAAGAGACATGAAAAAAACACTCATTAGCAGTGTGGCTTTGGCCTTCCTCTGCGTGGTGGGCTTGGCTGGAGTCAGCATGGCAGATAAAGGACCTGCTGACATCCATTTCGATACCAAAAAACCTGTTCAATTCCCGCACGCGGAGCATCAGGGAAGAATGGAATGTAAAGTCTGTCATCACAGCAAAGATGATGCTGGTAAAAAAGTTGAGTTTGTTGAAGGACAGGCCATTGGAAAATGTGCTTCCTGTCATGACAAATTAAAAGATGTAGGACACAAACTTTGCAAAACCTGTCATAAAGAATCAGGTAACAAAAAGCTAACAAAATGTGGCACCTGCCATCCGAAGAAAAAATAATCGTCTAGCTTTTAGAAGTTAAAAAAAAGGCTGCTCACAATTAGTGAGCAGCCTTTTTTTTATGGTTTTTTTTATAGCAAAATAATACCAGCCCTTCTTTTCCTCATTTATCCCAGAGAAAAATAGCACCTATTCTGCGTGCATCTTAGAAATATCACCAACATGCAAAACCAGCTCTGCAAGTGCTGTGAGCATGTTTAAACGATTTTTCCTGACATTTTGATCTTCAGCCATGACCATGACTTCATCAAAAAATAAATCCACGGGCTCTTTCATGAGAAGTAAAGTCTCAAGTGCCTGTGAGTACTGCTTTTGCTCTATGAGGGGCAGTGCAGTGTCACGAACAGATAAAAATGTCTGGTAGAGCTGTTTTTCAGCATCACTTGAAAATAAGGCCTCATCTACACTGGTATCAGAGTTATCCTTAATGATATTTTTAATGCGTTTATACGAGCCAGCTAAGACAGAAAATTGTTCCTGTCCCAGCATGCCTTCAAGTGCCTGCATTCGTTTTAAGGTATCACTAACATCATCAAACCCTGAAGAAGTGGCCGCCGAAACCACCTCAAATGAAGTTCCTGCACCTGTACAATCATTTTCAAATCGAAGACGAATGAAATCGAGTATCTGTTCAGCACAATCCTTCTCAGGCTGAACAAGATCCTGATAATTGGCAAGCGCCTGGGAGATCAGCTCTTGAAGAGAAACAGAAATTCCAAGATGTTCAATCAAGTGAATCAGGCCCAGTGATAAACGACGTAAACCAAACGGATCAGTGGTTCCAGTTGGTTTTTCACCAATGGCAAAACAGCCAACAATGGAATCTAACCTGTCGGCAATACCTACAATGGCAGCAGTGATAGTCTCAGGAAGCTCTCCACCTGCCCGTATGGGTAGATAATGTCCATATACAGCACTTGCAACCTCCTTATCTTCCCCATCCAGTAGAGCGTACTCCCGACCAATAATACCTTGCAGCGAAGGAAACTCGCTCACCATTTCAGTCAAAAGATCTGCCTTGGCAAGTTGAGCAGCCCTCCGCACCTTGTCAATTTTTTGAGGAGCAACCTTTGCAGCGAGAAAAGTAGAGAGGTTTTCAATTCGCTCACTTTTTTGGAGCATAGTGCCAAGCTTCTGTTGAAAAATTATCCCTGTAAGATCGTCCTTCCTTTCTTCCAGACTCTTCTTTTTGTCTTCGTGAAAGAAAAACAGACCATCTTCAAGCCTGGCTCGAAGAACCCTTTCATGGCCGTTGGCTGCAAGTTTGAGATCTTCAATTTTGGTATTATTAACAGCAACAAATAAAGGCTTGAGTTTCCCATCTTTACCTCTGACAGGAAAATATTTCTGGTGCTCACGCATGGAGGTAATCAGAGCTTCCTCTGGAAGTTCCAGAAATTTTTCATCAAACTGGCCACATATTCCCCAGGGAATTTCAACAAGATTGGTAACAATATCAATCAGTTTTTCATCCAGCACAGGTGCAGCATCACCACTGGCATCCTTGTCACTTACAGCCTTGTTAACTTCTGAAATGACTAATTCACGTCTTTTGGCAGGATCAACAATGACATGGTTTTGGCGAAGGGTTTCCTCATATGCTTTTCCATTTGCAACTGGTATGGAATTATTTGCCATAAAACGGTGGCCCATGGTAAAGTTGCTTGAGCTCACTGACTCAAGCTGAAATTCGACCACCTCATCATCAAGAAGTGCAAGAATCCATTGAATGGGCCTGGCAAAGGACATTGTATGATCTGCCCAGCGCATGGATTTAGGAAACACGATCCCTGATACAAGTGACATAAAGACAGCAGGCAATAGTTCAAAGGTCGGCTTCCCTTCTACCTCTTCAATGGCCATCAGATACTTCCCTTTTGGAGTATCGACAATCTGAAGCGATTCCACTGTGACACCCTTTGATCCGGCAAAACCGAGGGCCGCACGTGTAGGTTCTCCATTGGCATCAAAACCAGCTTTGACAGCAGGTCCAACATGTTCAAAAGTCCTGTCTGCCTGCTTCTCCTCTAAATCACTGACAATCAGGGTCAATCTTCTTGGAGTAGCAGCAGTTGTAATCGTACCAAATTGCAGGCCCAGATCAGCAAATTGTTTTGCCGAAGAATCTTTCATATATTTGAGAGCCTGCTCAATATAGCCAGCAGGTATCTCTTCTGTTCCTATCTCGAATAATAATTCACTCATAGCTACTTTTATTTCATATGTTAATTTTGAGGCCCCTCAAGAGAGGCAAACGTGGAATATCCCGCTGCTATATTTTCAATCACGACACTGTACCAATTTATTGAACTCTGCTTAGAAAGAATGCTGCCAAGATGCTGACAAACGGATTCCACCGAATCAGGTGCACTGGCACTGTCACCAGAAATCAACCCTTCTTCAATCAGGGCAATTAGGTCTTCGATCCAGATAAATTTATTAAAACGAACCGAAACTTTGGCAATACCCCATCGACCCATTGAACGGGGAAGACCTCCGTCGATATGTCTATGACGTACCAAGGTTATGGGAACTTCAATTTCCATAACGAGATCATCAGTTTCTTCAAGAGATCCGTGCATTCGGCATTTATATTTTTCAGAGCCAATGGAATATGAAGGATCCGGCTGGAGAAAATAGGGAAACTCTATTTCAAGATGAGCTGCTTCCGCATCCAGGCACTCTTTAACTTCAAGCAATATACGGTTAAAGTTTTTAAGATTGATTTCACCGTGAAAACGGTTCAGGATTTCAATAAAGCGGCTCATATGCGTGCCCTTAAACCGATGAGGCAGATTTACATACATATTCACGGTGGCAATGGTACGCTGAAGCCTGCGCGATTTATCCAATACAGTGACAGGATAAGAAATTGTTTTAACACCAACCTTTCTAATGTTGATGCGTCGGTCATCATGTAAATTTTGGATATCTTTCATAGTGCGCAACAAGATGACCAATGGCAGGAAGTATGAAGGCGGGAAAATCTGCCTACTGCTTTTTATCAGTCGAGATATTTTTTTACAGCTTTTTTCAATTCATCAAGATTAGCCGACTTAACTATGTATTCTTCTGAGGCCCAGGTTCCAAAATCCTGCTTGTATTCCTGATAGGCTGAACTCAGGATGACGGGAAGATCAGGGTTGGCTTCCTTCATACATCGCAAAACCTCTATACCATTCATCCCCGGCATATTTATATCAAGAATTACCAGGTCTGGTGGATTCTGCTTAAACAGTTCCAGCGCATCTTCTCCATTATAGGCAGAATCTACACTATAGCCGTCTTCCTCAAATTCTTCTTTATAAAGAAGCTGGATACCTTCTTCGTCATCAACCAGTAATATTTTCTTCATAACAATCGCCCTGAGCTTTCTTCTGAAATTATCAACATTGTATAAACAAGGGATTACAGTGCAGCATTTATAATGCTATTCATTGTCACCCATTTAAAAAATTTCGCGCAGATAGCGTGCTGTATCTTCAGGTGGCATAGAGTTTATATAAAAACCTGATCCCCATTCAAATCCGGCAATGGAGGTCAGTTTCGGCACTATTTCAAAATGCCAGTGATAATGCTCCAACGGCTCTGAACGAAGTGGCTGCGTATGCAGAACGAAGTTATAAGGGACATTTGGGATACAGGCATTCAAGCGACGGAGAGTCTCGGAAAAAATAGACGTCAAAGATGACATTTCATGTTCAGTCATATCCGAGTAGGAGGAGTTATGCTTTTTTGGCATTACCCACATTTCAAACGGTGTCCTTGGTGCAAAAGGTGAGAGTGAGACAAAACTATCATTTTCACAGACCATTCTGACTTTCTGACGAATTTCCTGACGGATAATATCACAATAAATACAGCGATCTTTGTACTTGAAATAGTTGAGGCTGCCCTCTAGTTCAGATGTTACCATTCTGGGTAGAATTGGCAGGGCGACAAGCTGTGAGTGAGAATGCTCAAGCGATGCACCGGCAGCTCTGCCATGATTTTTAAAAACCATGACATAACGAAAACGTTTATCTTTCGACAAATCCCTTATGCGATCACGAAAAGAACGAAATACCATTATCATCCTTTCATGGGGTAAATCCGTGAAATTGTCATCGTGCCCAGGGCTTTCAATGACGACTTCATGGGCACCAATACCATTCATTCGGTCATACAAGCCCTCACCTTCTTTATCGAGATCACCTTCAATAATCAGTGCTGGGTATTTGTTTGGCACTACTCGAAGTTGCCAGCTGGATGAATTATACGGCATACCTGGTTCTCGTCCATAAACGAGAACTTCTGACGGCGTAGTTTTTTCATGACCTGGACACAGCGGGCAAAAGCCGCTCTTGGTCTTCGGCTTCTCAATAACGAAATCGGTTGGACGCTTGCTTCGTTCTTTTGCTATAATAATCCAGCGTCCAAGGACAGGATCTTTTCGTAACTCAGGCATATGATTTTAGCGTCCCTGTGCCTTTTCCTTCTGTTCCTGCGATGTCTTGCAGTCTATACAAAATTTCGCAACAGGCCTTGCTTCAAGTCTTTTAACAGCTATATCTTCGCCACAGCCTTCGCAAACCCCATAAATACCGTCATCAATACGAGTAATCGCTTCATCCACCTTATCCATAAGCTTTCTCTCGCGACCACGAATCCGAAGCTCGAAACTACGATCCGACTCAACACTTGCACGATCATTCGGATCAGGAATATTACCGCTCTGGCTGGTCATCTCAGTAAGCGTTTGCTCAACATCAGTTATTATATCATCCTTCATGTCTTCAAGCTGCTTTTTAAACTTTTCTACTAAGTCTTGATCCATTATTTTTCTCCGACATATAGGTTCTACAGAGGATTATACTCCCCATCTTTTTTCTGGCTTTTTTATCTCTTCCAAAAAACCATCAAATGGCCTGGGGCCTTATAAATTCACCACTTTTACCACCACTTTTTTTCAACAACCGAATATCCGATATTTCCATAGCCTTGTCAATAGCCTTGCACATATCATAGATAGTTAGAGCAGCTACAGAAACAGCAGTTAATGCTTCCATCTCCACACCAGTTTTTCCAGTTATTTCAACTGTTGCTTCAATATGAATGCTCTTATTAGCATCATTTAGCTGAAACTCAATATCCACACCAGTAATATTAAGTGGGTGACAGAGTGGAATAAGTTGATCAACTTTTTTAGCAGCCATTATGCCTGCCAAGCGGGCAACACCTAGTACATCACCCTTGCCAATGGTTCCCTTTTTAACGTTACTATATGCAGTGGGAGACATTGTTATCATCCCCTCGGCCAAAGCTTTTCTTGTCGTGTCAACCTTTCCTGATACGTTCACCATTCGGGCATTACCAGAAGTATCAAAGTGTGTAAACGTATTTTCAGGCATCATTATTCCATTATAATCGTATTGTTATGAGCAAGCCTTAGCAAGTGCCAATCAATTCAGTTTCCATAGTAACAATTTTAGGCATCTAGTTTCAAACAGTCCATACAAAAATATATACTTTTTCAGCCTGTTTTATCAGGCCTGTTCACTATGGTGTTCTTTTGTAGATTTCCCTAAATGACCATGAAACAAACGGGAAAAAAATCCTTCATCCTTATCTTTGGTTAAATCATCAAACTCTCGAAGTATTTCCTTCTGCCTTTTGCTGAGCTTGGTTGGAGTCTGGACTTGAACCTCAATAACCATATTTCCTCGAGATCCGCTTCGCAGACCTGGAACGCCTTCTCCTTTAAGGGTGAAACGTTTACCTGATTGAGTGCCAGCCCCAATTTTTAATTTTGCAGTTCCATGTACCGTAGGGACCTCTACTTCACTGCCAAGTGCTGCACGAACCATTGAAATAGGATAACGAAGAAAAATAGTATCCCCATCTCTCATGAAAAACTCATGGGCTTCTACATGGATGACAACATAAAGGTCTCCAGCGGGTCCGCCACGTCTACCGCCTTCGCCTTCGCTCCGCAAACGCATTCGCGCTCCTGTGTCAACACCTGCGGGAATTTTAATGCTCACCTTTTTGGTCTTATTAAGCAGACCGCTGCCGTCGCAGTCGTTGCAGGGATCTGTAACTATCTGCCCTCCACCATGACACTGGGGACAGGTTGAACTGACCTGGAAAAAACCTTGGGAGCGAATGACCTGACCACGACCATGACAACTGGGACAAGTCTGAGGTTGATACCCAGGCCTTGCACCTGTGCCTTCACAGGTCCAGCAGGTTTCCCGCTTGGTAATGTCAACTTCCTTTGCAGTCCCTTTAATGGCGTCCATGAAAGAAATTTCCATATCATAACGCAGATCATCTCCTTGAACTGGAGCATTGGGATCACGCCTGCTCCTGCGACCGCCAAAACCAAAGATATCTCCAAATAAATCATTAATACCGGAAAAAATATCTTCATAGTTGCCAGGTCCGCTATAGCCAGTGTTTTTTAACCCTTCATGGCCATAGGTATCATACACCTGTTTTTTCTGGCCATCTGAGAGTACTTCATAAGCCTCAGCAGCTTCTTTAAATTGCTCTTCCGCCTCGGTATCTCCAGGATTTCTATCCGGATGATATTTCATGGCCAACTTGCGATATGCTTTTTTAATGACATCGCCTTCGGCATCTCTTGAAACACCGAGAATTTCGTAATAATCTCTAGGCATAATTAATAATCTTTCTATGCTTTTGAATCAGCTATAACAGCTGAGTCGGTATCGGTATCAGCACTATCATCGATATCACTTTTGGGCAGTTCCCGGATGTTATCAAAAGTTACTTCTCCTGCCGCTATTTCCCGCAGAGTCATTACTATTTCCTTGTTTTTACCCTTCACCAGGAAAGACTCTCCGGCACGATGTTGACGAACTCTTTCTACCGCAAGATGAATAAGAGCAAAACGGTTATCATCACCAACCTTTTCCAAACAATCTTCTACTGTGATACGAGCCATTTTTAACTTTCCTCCAAAGGAATCTGTATGGTGCCAGAAGAAATTTCTACACTGTAAAGGAGGACCAACCCTTTGGTCCTCGTGTGCACTCAGATACAAATCCTCATAACATTATAACTACTTTCAATCTATTCACTCAATAAACAATCATTAAAAACCCAAGGGTCGCTTAATCATACCGACTAACGCTAAGCATATCCTTTCAAGATACAAGAGAACCTTGAATTACTATGACTGTTTATTTATCAAATGGGTTTTTCAACAATAAGGTCTCTTCACGATCTGGTCCAACAGATACAATTACGGGCTCAACACCTGTCATATCTTCAATCTTATGGACATAATCTTTTGCCTTCTGGGGAAGATCATCAAACTGCCTGACCTCGCTGATTTCCTCACTCCACCCTTCAACTTCCTCATATACTGGTTTTGCAAGAGCAGTCTGCCTGATATTTGTGGGCATATAATCAAACTCCTGTCCTTCAACCATATACTTACGACCGATCTTGAGAGTAGGCTGACCACTGAGAACATCCAGCTTAGTGATGGCAAGTCCAGTTAAGCCATTGAGGCGAACTGCATCAGAAGCAACTACCCCGTCAAGCCAGCCACAGCGTCTTCTTCTGCCTGTGGTTGCACCAAATTCTCCACCTTTACGTTGCAGTTGATCACCGACAACATCACCTTCAGGCAATTCTGATGGGAATGGTCCTTCACCGACTCTCGTGGTGTAAGCCTTTAAAATACCAATAACTGAATCTATATGAGCTGGACCAAAACCACTGCCGATGCAGGCATTGCCAGCTATGGTGTTTGAGGAAGTGACAAAGGGATATGTGCCATGATCAATATCAAGCTGTGTCCCTTGGGCACCCTCAAAAAGAACATTCTTTCCGCTTTTTCTGGCCTGGTCGAGAACCATGGAGACATTGCCAACAAATGGCTGAAGTAATTCGGCAAATTTATCACACTGCGCCCTGACAACATCAAGCTCCAGAGGTGCAGCACCAAACTTTTTGGTTAAGAGAAAATTTTTCTCTTCCACATTTGCCTTGATTTTCTCTTCAAATAAAACAGGATCCAGCATGTCACCTACTTTAATGCCATAACGCCCGACCTTATCCATATAGCAGGGACCAATTCCACGTCCGGTTGTGCCGATTTTCTTGCCCTTACTCAAGGCTGCTTCACTGGCTTGATCAAGACTTTTATGATATGGCATAATCAGGTGTGCATTTTCACTGATCATCAGTCGCTTCGGTGTAACAGGAAGCCCTTTTTCGTTCAACTCATTGATTTCATCAAGCAGAACACCTGGATCAATAATGACACCATTGCCGATCATGCAGGCTTTATCTTCATATAAAATTCCCGAAGGAATTATATGAAAGATAAATTGCTTTCCATCTACAACTAAAGTGTGGCCAGCATTATTACCGCCTTGAAACCTGACAATACAATCAGCATATCGGGTCAACAAGTCTACTATTTTTCCCTTACCCTCATCACCCCACTGGGTGCCTACAACGACCACGTTGGGCATGAAACACTCCTAACGACTTTATTTTATTAAGATAAATAAACAAAAAAAGGGTATTTCATACCCTTGGCATTTCGACTGTAAAACCGGAGAAATATAGCCCAGAGAAATAGAAAAGTCAAACGGGGCAAAAAAAGAATTTTTCTTGCCTTTATCACTCCATAATAAGATCCGAAATCAAGGAAGATAGAAAGGTGTTACACTTCCCCACCTTCCTCATAAAAAATATCTCAACCCTGTTTAAGCAACATTTTTTTATGGACCAGATACAATAAGCTACAAGCTCCTTGTATATCCGTCCTTATCGCTAAATTATAATAGAGCTACTGATTCAGTGAACGATGGTGTAGTGAAATTTTTTCAAACATTCTAACCATGCCGACCATGAGCATATGTATGGAATCGATAGGGAGATTTTCCTCAGCAGTCTTGTCAAAATATATACTTAAATCTGACTCCATATCTCCATCTGGCAACCAGTAACAGATCAGCACAGGAAGCTTGGGAAAAGGTTCAAGCGTGAGAGAGATGTCAGCATCAAAGCAAGGTGTTAAGGTTTCACCAGAAAACATTTCGACAATATCTTTGAACAGGTCCGTATATTGATCTGCAAGTTGTTGTAACGGTTTTTCACATCTCTGGATAAAAAGAGGCGTTCGGGATATCCCATTTTCCAATTCTCTAAAATGCACCCAACTCTTGGCAATATCTTTACCAGAACTTTGTATGGCATAGTGAAGAAGAGGAATATCGAGCCAGGGTGTTGCATGACAGACAGATGTCACATTACCTTTAGAGTCGAGGAAAAATTCCTTTCCCAGGCAGTTAAGCTGCAACTTTCCATCCCGAAGTGGAAGACCAAGCCTTTGCTGTACAGAACCCATATCAAGGGAGGCAAACTCTTTTTTCAGCTCCCCCAAAAGCTCCATTTGATCCTCTACAAGTGTGACTTTTTTAGGGAGTCGGGCTTGCAGGCTGATGGTGGTAGCCTTATCTAAAAAAGGACAAACGCTTAAATCTTTTTCACTCTTAATTACCGCAACAGCAAAGGCCAGGCATGTTTGAAACATACATTGCTTACAATTTGTCTGGGGCAAATACTTATATAATTCCAATGGACTTTTTATAAAAGACATGGATACTCCAATGTGCAATCACTCAAAAATTTGTTTCAACCTGGGAAAGTTAGGGAATTTTACTTGATAGTCTAGAATAATATCAGAATACTACTCTTGCAGGTATTATTTTCTACCCAGCCCTGAAGTAATAAAAAGAAAAGCTATCTTCTCATACACTTCAGGCAACACTTTTTTTATCGTTATCAACTTCCTTCATATCAACTATTTGGAGCATTACTACCTCACCAATCTTTTCTGTTGAAATAGTAAAACGAACGACCTTATCACCTTTAAACTCATGTAAATCAGGATACGCCTCTACACCAGAGTGACTTTTTCCAGTATGGAGTGTATCCATAACCGTGTTCCTGATTGTGCAGGATTTACAGTGAATTGTCCCTCCGCATCCTCCTTTTTGCTTTGCGTGGATACACTCGATAAGTTCGCCGCCTAATTTACCTGCTATCTCGTCTGCTTCTTTCCCGAGAGCCTTGCAGGCCTGGTCATTTCCAACAAGCATCCTTCCCTCTTTATCCACCAGCAAAACGGGGCCTTCTAAAGAATTAAGAAAGCTTACAAGTGAGGTCGGGGTACCAGTGAGAATTTTTTGGCTACATTTTTTACAAATCCCATGGCTGACAGGTTGATCTCTCTTATTTGGAAATGCACCAGCCTCTATTTTCCTGTTACACCAGGCACATATGGTCAGCATGAGTCAGGCTCTCTACACAATTTGCTTGACGTAGAAAAATACATAAATAAACAAAACGTTACACCTGTTTTGGCCAGTTCTTTATACACTGGATAACCTCACGGACATAAGAGCATTCACACTCTGCAGGACATGGCATAAGATTGGTCTTATGAAGACAGTACTCTGGACATTGTTTACTGCCCGTTGCCCGCAAGGTAAAAACTGGGCCTTGATATAAATCTGCAAAAGCACCCGCAGTAAGGCTAAAGGTTGTTCTACAGGAGTGATTAAATAAAAAAATGCCCTCTGCCAGATGATCAAAGTTGACCTGATAGCCAATAATTTCTATGGCCGGATCATTTAAGAAATCTTCACGATTTACCCAGTGTTCTTCACAATTGGAGCATTTTTTAAAAATATAAGACATGATCAATTTTTATTACTTTTTTAATTTTGCCTAACCCAAGCACTCAAAAACTTTCATTTGATAT
>CAMYOP010000054.1 GCA_947260045.1 uncultured Desulfobulbaceae bacterium | reverse complement strand
TTCAGGTACAGATCAGTTAAAATCCTGGTTCCTGCACCTCGCTGGCGGTTAATAAACTGTATATCTTTCTGGATCAGATCAGAAAAACCATAAATATTTTTTGGATTTCCTTTTGCCACAAGCAAGCCTTGTTCTCGGTAAGCAAGGTTTATGAGTTGCAGTGGGATGTCTTTTAAATATTGCCCAATAAAAGGTATATTATACTCTCCAGTCTGCTCATCAATGAGATGAGTTCCGGCAATATGAGCTTCGCCCCGTCTTATGGCCATAATACCACCCAGACTACCAACATGTGCTGAAGATAATCTAATAACAGGACGTTCACGATGTAGCAGATTTGCCAGTACATCCAAAATATTGTCGTGACTGCCGATAAAAACCAGAGTGTGATCCACTTGATCCAAATTTCTCAGGAGCTCTACTGTAACCTTCTCCCCTGCCCCAATGCCTTCACTTCCTGCTGAGACTGTCAGGATGCCATCTGCACGGACAAGAGTCATCACAGCACCAGCTCCTTTTCCAGTTGGAGTAGCAATCAATTCAGAACTAACACGGCCAAGCTTAACCCGAACAAACTCTTCTACCCCCATTTTGGAGGGAAGAGGTCGGGACATGATTGCATTTACCATTTCAACAGGTTCAGGGCTAATTCCAAGAAATCCATAGATCAAATTTTTTATAAAAAGTCGCTGAGTGAGTACCGCAGAGACAGGATACCCGGGCAGTCCAATCACAGGTTTCCCTTGCACAACAGCTAAAATAACAGGCTTACCAGGCTTTATATTAATACCATGAACAATAATTTGGCCAATATCCTCTAAAACACTCGCGGTAAAATCTTTTGAGCCAACTGATGCACCAGCATTGACGATGACAAGGTCAAAATCCTTCACTCCATCTAGGATAGCATTCTTAATCTCCACAGGATCATCAAGGACTATGTCATTTCGCTTGGCACGAGCACCCCATTCGATAAGATAACCAGCGAGCAGAAGACTATTGAACTCAATGATGTTTCCTGGCTCTAAAGGCTTTCCAGGCTTGACGAGATCAGACCCTGTTGGGATAACAAGTGCAAAGGGTGGAATACGAACATCGACCTGTGAGGAACCAGTGGCAAGCATTGCGGCTTGATCTATAGGGGTAATTTTGTGACCTTCAGGAAGAATGAGTTCAGTTGTAACAATATCTTCACCGATTGTTCTTACATGCTGCCAGGGAGTGGTGCTACTGATGATTTCAGCATGACCGTCGCCTGTTATGCGAACATCTTCTATCATGATAACTGCGTCACATTCCTGGGGTAAAGCGTTTCCGGTATTTACGAAATCAAATTGAGTCGGCTTCAACACAACTGGCTTAACTTCACTGGCACCGATGGTATCATTATGGCGTACGGCGATGCCATCCATGGCAGCAGCATTATAAAACGGTGAGGAGTGTTTCGCATATACAGCCTTGGCAGTAATACGACCTAGAGATGCTTCAACACCGACTTGTTCAACTTTCCCCTTTATAATCGCAAGTTTTGATATTGCCTGACGCCATAACTTTTTGGCTTCAGAAAGAGGGGTATTGGGAATATAGATTTCTCTATTTTTCATATCAGGAAAAAAGTTCCACTTCGATTTCACTCCCTTCATTTAAACCTTGAAGGTCAGATTTAATTGCAAAAAAGCCATCCGCCTGAACCATTGTAGAAAGAGCTCCAGATTTCCCAAGAACTGGGTACGCAAGATAATTACCGTTATCATCCGACTTTTCCAGGCGCACCCTTACCAGGTCTACTCTCCCTGCAGCTGAATTAAGATTACGCTGTAAAGTAGCCTTCACCTTGGTTCCTGATGGAAGTGTTGTGGAAGAAGCCCCACTTAAATGACTCAGGCAGGGGCGAACAAAAAAATCAAAGCCTACAGCGGCCGAGACAGGATGTCCAGGAAGACCAATAACAGGAATTTTTCCTGCAATACAGACAAGAACAGGTTTTCCTGGTTTCATTGCCACCCCATGAATAATTATTCCTGGTTTATCTAGCTTTGCCAATACCTTCTCCCCTAGATCTCTGGTACCAACAGAGCTGGATCCAGAAAAAATGACTACATCATTTTCTCCAAGAGCCTTCTGTAAATGGGCAGTAAAATCATCCTCATTATCAGTTGTTATACCATAATAAGTAGGCAAACCATGATATTGACGACAATAAGCACCCAGAAAGACTCCATTCATATCACGAATTTTTCCAGGTTCAATCTTTTGGGTATATGGAATAATTTCATCGCCTGAGGAAAAGAGACCTACCCGAACTTTTCTATAGACTGATATTTCTGTAATACCCAGCCCAGCTAATAAACCCAGATCCTGTGGCCGCAGAACCTGTCCTTTTTTTAGCACTGTAGATTGTATTTGTATATCATCACCAGTTCCTAAAATATTGGAACCACTTGATGCGGGCTTGACCACCTCAATCATAGTCTCATCAATTTGAACCGTGTGTTCGAACATGACCACACCATCAGTGCCAGGGGGCAGAAAACCGCCTGTAGCAATCTTATAGCATTCCATGGACCCGGGACCTGTATCTACGACCTCTCCCATATGCACTTCACCAGAAATTTTTAAATAAACGGGAATACTTTCTGAAGCTCCGTAGGTATCGGCTGCAATGACTGCATAGCCATCCATTGTAGAGCGAGGTAAAGGGGGAAGATTTTCAGGAGAACTGATAGAGCTGGCGAGAACACGCCCAAGAGCATCTTCTAGTTTGGTTGTTTCTTTTGCTACCGGGCTTAAGTGTTGCAGTGCATCAAAAAGACAGGCTTGAGCGTCTTCAAGAGGTAGTACGCCACTACGGCCAAGCATATCAAGGGGAGAAGCACCATTTGATAAGGTCTTTGCCTTCATGAAGCATTGACCTCTGTAACCTCCTTAGTAATAAGATTATCAAATACAACTCCCAGAGGATGTGTATACAGATTCATGCGGTTCCCCCGTGCAAAACCAATCAGGGTAACGCCATAATTTTCAGCATAGGTAATCGACATGCAGGTTGGTGCTGTTCTGGTAATGAGGATGGGAATTTTACTCCGGATAACCTTCGTCATAATTTCACCGGAAATGCGACCACTTGAGAGTAACATCTTATCTGTCAAGTCGATCCCTGCCATTATGGCTTTACCAATCAGCTTATCCACTGCATTATGACGCCCGATATCTTCAGCAAAAAGTAAAATATTGTTGGAATCTGCAAGGGCCGCACTGTGAACACCGCCTGTGTCTCGATAGAGTTGAGACTGATTTCGAAACAGTGCCAATAGCTCCCTTACCCCAACCGTTGTCAGATGCACAGCATTCTGATTTTTTTTAGCACTAACCAAGGTAGATGGATCTGTGAAGGTTATACCTTTGCCACATCCAGAGGTTATGGTTTTTCTATGAAAAATATTTTCCCAGTCATCAGGCAAATCATCAAGCGTGACCCGTACGGTGGAACTCTTCTCGTCAACGCTTACCTCTTTAAGAGAATCTTTGCCAGCAAGTATTCCTTCTGAAAATAAAAAGCCAATAGCCATATATTCAAGCTCACTAGGCGTACAGAGAAGAGAAACAAGGACATCACCATTTACAATCAAGGTAAAAGCCGTTTCTGTAGCAATAACATCATCAACTTCCGAATAGGTATCCCCTATAATTCGGATGACCCTGAATTCATTAATTGGCTCCATATCCTAAAAACAACCCATTTGACAGCTACTTATTTTAATATTGAGGCGATCAGCCGCAGCACCTACAGTAAACCTCTCTACACCTAAAGAAAGAGAGATCAGTTCTGCCCTGGCACAAGCGAGACGATTTTCTTCAGCATATTCCAGGACCATCCTCTCTAAGGCCTGCTCCTTTTCATCCGATATATTTTCTGGTTGAGCTTTCAGTCTGTGCAAACGCATAATAGTTACAAATTCTTTGATAGAAACTTTTCGTATCGCTCTTGAAAAATCCACCTCATATTTTCAAAAAGGCAGACTCAGTTATTCTGTTACTCTATGCTCTCACGCACCCAGGAGAGTGAAGCAGCAATTGTTGGAAAGCCAACAGTGCTGGTAAGCAGTAGTAATGTATGATAAATTTCACCAGGAGTAGCACCTGCTTCAACCGCTCTTTTAGCATGAGAGTGCACCGCACCCTCGGAACGACTGGTAGCGGCAGCGGCAAGCTGTATGAGTTGTATGGTTTTCTCGTCGAGTGGCCCGGCGTTTTTTAATTCCTTACCAAGTTGCTGGTGAGCCTTCATTACATCACCAAACTCATTCATCAACCAGGTATAATTGTCAGGTAGTTGGGACATAATGTTTCTCCTTAATACTTTCTTAATAATTATAAATACAATCTTCAGCTTCAGTAAAAAAGCTTGTCAAATAACTGCCTAAATATTTTGATTTTGCAAAACCCCTATACCCTGGCAGTCTAAACAATTTTCATGGGTAAATATAGTATATGTCACGCTAAATAGAAAGACCTCAAGGAATCATTGGAAATTCAAAAGGAATTTTCTCACCTCGAAGACCTGTCCGTAAAAAAACAAGCAGGGCTTTTTTTTCATTCTCACTTAAATGAAGCTCTGAGAGTTCACTGCCTTGCCCTCCCCCCTTATTATAGAAATCTATTGTTTCCTCCAGTGTTTTGAAAACACCATTATGCATATATGGACCTGTTTTGCTTATGTCTCTAAGAGTTGGGGTCCTGAATGCTTTCCAGTCTTTTTTATCTTTTGTTATCAGGTAACGACCAAGATCTTCACTGAGACTGCGAAACTCCTTGAAATTATTTAATTTAGCAACAAAACGAAGCGTTGCCACTACCCTTGGGTTATCCTGTAAATCTGGATGTTCTGGAACATTATGAGCATGGAATTTATTATCATTCAGGTTGGGACCGAAATGACACTGAATACACTTTCCTTTGCCTGTAAAAAGAGTAAAGCCATGCAGTTCCTCTGGCGTAAAGGCTTGTTTACTGCCAAGAAGATATTTGTCCAAGGGAGCATTTCCAGAAACAAGAGTACGTTCAAAAGCGGCAATAGCCTGGCCAATTCTTTCACGACTGACATCTCCATCTCCAAAAGATTTTTCAAAATCTGCCACATATTCAGGGACGGTCCTGATTTCTTCTTCCAGGTAATCCAGGTTTTGGTTCATCTCAAAAGCTGACATTATAGGGAATAAAGCTTGTTCTTCAATAGAGCTTGCCCGACCGTCATGGAAAAGAAACTGATTATAGGCAAGGTTAATCAGAGTGGGAGCATTACGCCAATTTCTTGTGGTGGGATAATTAAGAGAAATTGCCTCTCCATCGGTATAATGAAGATCTGGCATATGACAGGAGGCGCAGCTCATGGTTCCATCGCCAGAAAGTCGGCGATCAAAAAATAATTTTTTGCCAAGTGCAACTTTTGCGGCAACATCTTGTTGAATTGCTTTTGCTTCTTCCAGGGAAATAGGCTGAAGTTGCCCCTTGGCCATAGCACTACTTACGGAGAAAAGAACCAGAACATGAAGTGCTAATATTGTCCTAAAGAAAAAATTAACGCGCATTGATCAGCTCCTCATCAAGAATATTTTTCATATATTCATAAGAGCGTTCTCCCACAACCTTACGACCATTGATAAAATAAGTTGGCGTACTAAAAATGCCGTTGCGTAAAGCCAGAAGTCGATCTTCTTTGATTTGTTTTTTATATCTGCCGCTGTCGAGGTCACTGGTAAATCTCCCCACATCCAGACCTAACTCACCAGCATATTTAATTAGTTCTTCTCTGGAAAGTCGGGGAGATTCAGCTAAAAGCTTCTTGTACATTTCCCAGGCTTTCCCCTGATCTGCAGCGGCCAGAAATGCCTCAGAGGCAATGTGGGCATATGTACGGTATTCGTACGGATAATTCTTTATGACAAGACGTAATTTTTTGCCATATTCAGCTATAATTTTTTTTACGGTCGGACCGGCCGCAACACAATGCGGTCATTGAAAATCGACAAACTCTATAACTGTCAGAGCAGCCTTTTCTGAACCAATTTGGGGTGAAGATCCAACAGGAAGGTTAAGACGCTTCACAGTATCATCTTCACCAATTACACTCTGAGCACTTAACAGAAAAAACAAAGACGCCATCAGAAAAAGTCTTTTTGTCAGCATACCAACACCTATCACTTAAAGTTGTTAGTGTAAAACCTCAGCTTCTGAAACAATTATTGCCTGGCCTATTTTAGCAAGTCCTGCATAAAAACCCCCTTCTCCATGTTCCAGGTCTTCTTTTTCAACATCTTTTAAAAATTTTGGAAACCATGGGATGATATGTTCCTGTAAACACTCTTCAAGAGCTTCCTCCCAGTGCTCACCATCATGTTCCATCAGGTAACTTATCTGGACAACCGTATCTAAAATAAAAATCGCATGATCTTCAAAATCCTGAAATTTATTCTCTCCTGGAACAAGTTGCCATTTTTTAAGAAACCTGCGGAAGTTGACAAGCGCTTCAGAGTGACGGCGGCCATATAAATATTGACTGGCATAGGGATCGAGTTTTGGCCGTAGAGGGTTGCCAAACAAATAATCCTGAGTGGCCTTCGTATGCTGTTTGGCTTCTTCAATGGTGTATCTTTGAAAAAAGTCAGTCAGAAGTTGCCAGCCTTCTTTCAAACCAATATACCGTGAGTTGACAGGTGGATCTGCCGCCCGCTCAGCTATAGCATTAAGCAGGTCCTTATCAGGAGGCCCCTGTAAACAAGTCCGCAGTAAACCATAATATTCGATATGTGGATCCAGCATTTTTCTATACTACCCCTCTGTAAGAGACACAACAACCCGGCAATCAGGACACAACATGAGGTGTTCTAAGTCCTGGGGACCAAATCGTTCCTGTAATCTTGCTGCCACTGACTCAACTGCCTTACGTGTTGCAAACACCTTACCACATTTTCGACAGGCCAACCCATCTACCTGGGTTTGGGTGAGCACAGCAAACACCTTTTTATTCCAGCGTAGGCCTGGCGTCACCCGTATAGCATCTTCAGGGCATATTTTCACGCACAAACCACAGCCAGTACAGTTGATTTCCCGAACCATAATAGACATATTCTCATCATCACCTCTTATCGTCCCCACAGTACAAGCCTCAACACAGGCGCCACACCCTGTACATGCCTGGGAGTTTATACTGACAGTACCAAAAGGTCCAGCAAGAGGAGGTTTCTCTCCTGAAGTTTCTTTGATTATGGGCTCTAAAACAGATGCCAGTGAAGTCCGTTTATCCGTCCAGTCGACAGCTACACCTGTCGTAAAGAAGTTCACTGGATTTGGTGCAGTCATCTCAGGGGTGTGGCGGAGATTTCCTTGCATGCCAATTCTGTTTAAAATTTCAAAGGCCAGGTCATAGTCTTTATCGTTTGGAGTTTGCCTGCAAGAACAGGGCATGACGGTGAGAGCACCAACTCCATAATTAAAAGCACCAAGGAGATGGCCAGCCTCAAGCAAGGCTCCATCTGAGAGTGGAAAAACAGCATGGCCTGAAGGATATTTTGTATTGCATGCCTGACAACTTATCAAGACTGGCAATGAAGGACCCACAAGAGAAACAAATTTTTCTATTGCTGTACCCCAAGCCTGGTGGTCAAAAGGCAAAGAAGACAAAGCACCCGTTGGACACGCAGAAATACAGGAATAACAAGCGATACATTTTTGCTGATCCACTGAGACTTTATCTTCATTTGAAAAAAGAGCTTCACTTGGACAAATTAAGAGACACTTGCTACATCCTTTTGTCTCGGCATAGCCATGAAGACATTTTTCTGGATAAACATTAATGGATGGATACGCTTCTACAGCTTCAGCAGACAACATACTCAGACAAGTGACTCCATCAGCTATGAGTTGTTTTTGATTCGTTGGTAAAAAGAATCCGGTTCTGGCCAGCCCAGAGCCTTTATGCCAAATTACCAGATCCGCCTCCAGCTTCAGCTGTTTTCGCTCAAGCTCAATTGCGCCAATGGCCCCACAGGCCTGCACACATTTCATGCATTGATCACATTTTTTCTCGTCGAGTCGGTAAGATGTATCAAGTGCCTCCTGTGGACAAACAGCAACACAGGCACCACAATCGATACATATTTTTGGATTTACTGGCGTTTGACAATCAACGATGACTTCAAAACTACCTAGAGTTCCATGCACATCGCTAATTGTGCCACAAAGAAAATCAACATTTTCGCCAGGGTCATCAAGTCCAACCGCAAGAATATTTAGCTGATCAGCCAGTCCATTGACCACGTTTTTCGTTTCAAGGCCGGCTACAATGAGACGATGACCAACAGGAAGCATGGCTGGAGGTACGAGTTTTCTTTTTTCGTGTAATACCTGTGCTGTTTCCATATAAGCACAGGCAAGACGAGAAACTTCTTCTAGGGCCACACCAGCTAATAATTTTTTCAAATCCCAGGCAATAACATTGTTTGATTCCAACGTAGAACCAGACAAAGTATCACGGAGGCACCTTCGTTCCATACCACAACTTATAAATAACCCTTCATCAAGGTTTCCCAAACTTTCAAGCACACTATCTCTGTCACGACAGAAGGCGTGTGTAAAAATATAGGAAATGTTTTGATCCAGATGTTTTTGAAAAAGTTTTTCCTGAAATGGAAGGGTGTTATTACAGGTACAAAAAACGGCTTTCATCAATATTTTTTTGTAGGTTAAGATTGGTAAGAATTGAGTTTTCAGAAAGTGATTCCTGATAAATAATACGAGGGAGCAACAGTGTTCCTGCTCCTCCCTCGCATGATATTCAAGAAAGTATTTGTAGAGAATCAAGCCTTCTCAGAGACTTTAATTTCTCCTTTTTCCACAAGTTCTTTATACTCTCCTGGTAGTTCGTGTTTAAGCTCTTCAACCGAGATCATTCCAGTAAGCCATACAGTGTTCACCCGGGGTTTACCATGGAGTGTATGAACATGATATACATGCCATGTGTAAATGGCAACCAGGGCCAAAATTGCTTCCCAACTATGAATCGTCCAGGAGCTTTCTATTACGACACCGCCAAAAGATCGAGGGAACCAAAGAATAAAACCTGATATGGTCATGAGAAAAATACCAAGGCCACCTGCCCAGAATTCAGCCTTATGCAGATAACTGAAATGATTGAACAGTGGTCGTTCTTTGCTTTTTCCAAGCAGATAGCCAATATCGCCAAAAGCTTCTTTCATATCACTAAAGCGCGGCCACAAACCACCTTTGAACCCTGACGATAACTCTTTTGAAAGGGCCCAGAAGGCATAGCCAAATGCATCAACAGTCATGACAACACCGCTGACCCGGTGGATCCACTTTGTTACATCGTGTCCTCCAAAAAGATTGGACACCCACCACCACTCAAACTTCAGCGGTAAGCCTGTAAGAGTACAGATTGTAAAACTGACTAATAAAATACCGTGGACCCAGACAAACCAGGATGGGAATCGACGGATTTCCTGTGTACTCATCAGTCGTCCTCCCTTTTTGCTTTAGCTATATCCAAAAAGATATACAAGCCACAAAACAGTGCAAAAACTGTAATAAAAATCTTGTAAAAACCCTTTATAAAACCAGGAATCATACTGTTTTCAGCGGTTTGATGAACAAGGACATTACTTGCGGTATACGATGCAAGTTTTAGTTGATTCTCCCCGTGACAGTCAGCGCAAACACTGACAACTTCAAAGGGATTTTCTCTAACATGGCAATTCTTGTCGCAGGAAATCAACTTTTCTTCTTTGGTGAGTTTATGATTGGGCCAATCATTTCGATCATCATAATCCCTGATGGCAATCTGTTTTTTCTCACCAACAGGGGTTAAGAATTTTTCACCCTCAGCGTGACAACTATTACACTCTACCCGATCGGTTTTCTTGAAATGAAGTCGACAGGCAGCAGTTTTATCTCTAATTGGTTCCCAGGCATGGCAATCTATACACCTGTCGGCGCCTAGACTGGCATGCTTCTCACGAGCTTTTATACGTTGTTCGCCTTCGGGCAATTTGACCAGTTTGTTGACAAGCTCATCCTTAAAACCTGGATGACAATCACGGGAATCGCATTTACGTCCAACGACTCCCTCTTTAAAACGGTAGTGAGCTTTTTTTGCTTTCTCTTTCCAGTTTGGATTTGCGCTTGCAACTTCAACCCATAACGCAGCAGGTCCAAAATCTGTTGTTTTTCGAGAAAGATATTTAAATTTTCCTTCAGCCAGTGGCTCCTTCTCCTCTTCTGCAGGAACTTGAGCTGTAATCCCCAAGGATACCTGAAAAAAAAGGAGGGCAAACACCCAGAACGCAACTGGCCCTAATCCGACCTTATAAGTCTTCATGGTGTGACTCCTCCATGGAGGTTAACAAACCAGGAGACGTGACCATGTGACATCTCCTGGTGCTCCAGTCATTTCTAGAGGGTCTTCTTATACGCTCGTTTCCAACCCCAGGCATTGAGCTCAGAGCCACGGCTCATTGCTCGTTTTTTAAACGCCTTGGCGATGTCCTGAGCATCTCCACCCATGAGTGCCTTTGTAGCACAGGCAGTAACACAGGCTGGTAATTTGCCTTCAGCAATACGGTTGGAACCATATTTTTTCTTCTCTGCCGAAGAGAAATTTTCTTCAGGCCCACCAGCACAGAAAGTACATTTATCCATGACACCCTTGGACCCAAAAGCAGATTCTCGTGGAAACGCTGGAGCTCCAAAAGGACAGGCAAATAAACAATACCCACAGCCAATGCATTTCTCCTTGGAATGAAGAACAAGGCCGTCATCTCTCTGATAAAAGGCCTCTGTCGGACAGACAGCAGCGCATGGCGGATCGGAACAATGCATACAAGCCATGGAAATGGATGTTTCACCATCCTGGCCTTCTCTAATAGTCACAACCCTTCGGCGGTGAATACCGCGGGGAACATCATTTGCGTTTTTACATATAACTGTGCAACCATCACAATCAATACATCGACTGGCATCGCACAGGAATTTCATTCTAGCCATAACCTATCTCCTAAGCCTTACTGATCCTGCAGAGTCCAGTCTTGGTCTCCTGCATCTGGGTTACAATATCATATCCATAATTCGTTACAGTGTTGGCAGATTCACCAACAACATACGGTGCCGTTCCTTCTGGAAACTTATCAACCTTGCTCACACCTTCGAATACTGCACCCCAGTGATAAGGTAGGAAAATGGTACTTTTATCAACCCTTTCAGTTCGCTTCACTTTAATTTTGATTTTGCCGCCTTGTGGACTTTCCACCCAGATCCAATCCCCTTCCTGCAGAGCGTAATCATTGGCTGTTTCAGGATTAACCTCGGCATACATTTCCGGAGCAAGTTCACTGAGCCATTTATTTCCTCTGGTCTCAGCACCTCCACCCATATGCTGTACAACCCTGCCTGTTGTCAGAATAAGTGGAAAGTTTTCACATACATTTCCACCCTGGACACTTTCAAAAGGTGTTGGGCAACGAAAATGAACTTCTTTATCCTTGTAGGTTGGATAATCCTTAATTAAATCAGGACGAGGTGTATGGATTGGTTCCCGATGAATTGGGACTGGATCAGGAAAGGTCCAGACAACCATTCGTGCTCTGGCATTCCCATAGGGTGCCATCCCCTTACCCAAGGCCTCCCGGAAAGTCTTATCACTTAAATCTGTTTTCCAGTTTCGTCCTTCCACAACATCCTTGAATTCAGCATAGCCGCCATCAGCTTTGGACTTGGGCATTGTTACACCCTTGGCGGCAAGTAAATCTTTACCTTTATGTTCCACGCCAAATCGAGCTCTGAAAGGCAAACCACCTTCCATTGCGGGTTTATGCATGTCATAAAGAAGCGGTGTGCCAGGGTGATCCTTGGTCCAACAGGGCCATGGCAGACCATAATACTCACCATCGCACGGACCGCCTTTTGCCTGCAGCTGGATAATTCTTATAATTTTTGGTGAATTCTTCTTCAAAGCCAAGACGTTTACTCAGCTCTACCATAATATCGGTGTCTGTACGGGAATCATAGAGTGGTTCAACAACCTTATAACGCCACTGAATTTGACGTGCGGTGGCTGTTACAGAACCTGATTGCTCATACTGACTACAGGCTGGAAGCAGATAGGTACCATCTTTTCTATCAGGAACAACTGCAGCAGAGGGAACATACGGATCGACAATAACAAGCATATCGAGTTTTTCCAGCCCCTCTTTCACCCTATGCATCTGGCTTTGACTCTCCATACTGATACCCCAGTAAAAGAGGGCCTTGATGTTATCACGCTGATCAATCTTGTCTTTAGGTTGAAGAACACCCTCATACCAGCGGGCCATGGTAAAGCCTTTTTTGTTCCGCTGTTTTGGATCAAAATCATTATCAAAACGACCAAGAAGCCAATCAGCATCAATTTTCCAAACCTCTGCCCAATGCTTGAAAGCTCCGTCAGACAGGCCATAATATCCTGGCATTGAGTTTGAAAGAATACACATATCAGTTGCGCCCTGAACGTTATCATGACCGCGAATAACGTTGGCGCCTCCGCCAGCAATGCCCATATTACCCAGTAAAAGCTGCAGGATACAGTAGCTTCGGGTGACGTTATTGCCATTACTATGCTGAGTACCACCCATACACCATATGAGTGCTCCTGGTCTATTTTCAGCCAGAATTCGTGCAATTTTTTTGAGGAGTTTTGGCTCAACTCCACACACTCGCTCAACTTCTTCAGGAGTATAATGTTCAGCAACTTTTTTGACTTCCTCAAAACCAAAAGTTCGTTTAGCTATAAAGTCTTTATCATGCCAATCATTTTTAATAACTTCTCGAACAAGTCCCATGACAAAGGCTACGTCTGTGCCCGAACGATGGCGCACGTGGAGATCTGCTTTAGCTGCTGTTTTGGTAAAACGTGGGTCAACTACAATCAGCGGAGCACCATTGAGCTCCTTACCTGCCAGAATATGCTGCATGGCAACTGGATGAGCTTCTGCTGCATTGGAGCCTATCATGATAATTGATTTGGAATTGCGCATATCGTTGAGGTGATTAGTCATCGCCCCGTAACCCCAGGTGTTGGCCAGACCGGCCACAGTAGTGGAGTGTCAGACTCGCGCCTGGTGATCGACGTTATTGGTCCCCCAGAGAGCAGCCATTTTTCGAAACATATAGGCCTGCTCATTATTGAATTTGGCTGTTCCCATCCAGAAAACAGAATCAGGTCCAGAATCTTTTTTAATTTTTTTCAGATTATCTGCAATCTCGTCAAGTGCTGTGTCCCAGGTAATTTTTTGCCATTTCCCATCCACAAGCTTCAGCGGAGTTTTAAGCCGCCTTTCACTCATGCTGACTTCTCTTGAGCTTGCCCCTTTTGAGCATAATCCACCACGGCTAATGGGGTGGGCCAAATCCATCTCTTGCCGTACCCAGACACCATCTTGAACCTCTGCTATGATTCCACAGCCTACAGAACAATAATTACAAATGGTTTTAATTTTTTGGGCATCAGGATATGGAGAGGCTTCTCCAGCATGCGCTTTACGGACCAAGTTCCCAGGAAGGCTGGATGCTGCTACAGCCGCGCCAAAGGCAAGTCCAGTAGTTTTAAGGAAACGGCGCCGTCCCATAATCAGTTTGCTCTTTGCCTTTGGCTGAGCCTTTTTCTTGTTCTTGAGCTTCACCTGCATTTCATCTTCTCCTCTGGCTTGTCTCAGTCTTCCAACGTACGCAGATATTCGTCCACATGTCGAGTTCGCCGATACAATGTCTCGTTTTCCAGTTCCGGTTTTTCAGTCGTGGCTTTTGCTTTTTTTGCACCACCCAGGCACATAGCGCCTGCGCACGCAGCAATTACAGTGCCAATAAACCTTCTCCGTTCATCTTTTCGCACCCCGGTCTCCATAGAGTACCTCCAAATATTTTTTTTCGGCCAAAATAATCCCCTGACTGTGGATTATGATAAAAGATGTGATTGAAGATCTATTTTTAGCTGAGAAAAACATCTCAAAAATCACCTCCTCACATTAAGAAAATCTAATTTCAGGTATGCACGAAAACTAAAAAAGATGCAAGTGCTTTCCAGCCCTAACCCCTCTTTATTACATAATTTTTCCACCATCAACCCAGTGGGCAAATTGTGCATTTTGGGCTTTAACCAGATAACTTGCCAAAAATAATTGAATAAATTTATAAATTTAATATATGTATTAAATCATGACAGTCCCTGGGCCACAAGGAATTTTGTATATTTTTTAGAATCAGAAACGTAAAGAAAACTATAAGGAAATTATATCTGGAGTCTGAAACAAAGCTGCAAATGTAAAAGAGTTGTCATTTGCCCCAAAACACATACCACCAGGCAATAAAAAAATACTATTTACTTTCAAGTAGCTGGCCTTTATATGGATATATTTCGCTTAAACCCTGCGGAGACAAAATGTTGGTCGAGAGTAACCAACTGATAATAATATCCTTGTTGTACCATTAAGGAGTCGTGGGGTCCCTCTTCCACTATTCTCCCCTGATCCATAACCACAATTCGATCAGCTCTTTTAACAGTAGAAAGCCTGTGAGCAACAATGAGCGATGTTTTTGTCTTAAAAATTTTTGACAATGCCGCCGCTACAACGGACTCGGTTTCAGGATCAATTGAAGAGGTTGCTTCATCCAAGATGAGAATCATGGGATCGCGGCACAGTGCTCTGGCGATTGAAAGCAGCTGCTTTTCGCCTGCGCTCAGATCCCGCCCGCCCTCACCAATTATAGTGTCCAATTCTTGAGGAAGCTGCCCAATGAAACCATCAACTCCTATCCCGCCAAGCAGCCCAGCAAGCTCAGATCTTTTTCTCTGAGTATCCACTGTTATATTTTTCAAAATTGTATCAGGCATTATCACTACTTCCTGCTGGATAATACTTATTTTCTTCTTGAGGGCTATTGGATCAAATGAGGATAATCTTGTGCCATCAAGCAGTATATAGCCATTCCACGGATCATAAAAACGGACAAGCAAATTGATAAGCGAGGACTTGCCTGACCCCGTTGCCCCAACAATTGCCACAGTTTCCCCTTCCCTGATTTCCAGATTAATATCATGAAGAACCGGAACATCTTTTTCATAACCAAAAGATACATTATGAAAGGAAATATTGCCTCGAACTGATTGAATGGGTACCGCAGATTCAGGAGCATGAATTTTTGATTTACTGTCAAGAAGGAGAAAAATTCGTTCAGCAGATGCCAGTGCCGACTGAACGATGGAATATTTTTGGGACAATTCACGCATTGGTTGAAAAAAAAGTCGCATATAGGATAAAAATGCAACAAATTCACCGAGTGTTAGTCTTTTCTCGATAATTTCACCTCCACCATACCACAATATCATTGCAACGGCGGCAGAGCCCATAAATTCTGTAAGGGGCATAAAGGTGCCAAACAATTTTATTTGACTAAAGGTACGGGTTCTAAACTCCCGACTCAGTTTTTTAAACTTGTGGTGACTTTCTCTTTCCCGACCAAAAATCTGAATAACAGATATGCCAGATACAGCTTCTTGTAAAAATGCATTCAGTCTTGCCAGCTGGGTACGTATTGCCCGAAATTTTTCCCTGGCCAGCTTCGAAAAGATTATCGTGATCCATACAGAAAGAGGTAAAAACAGGGTCATCAGCAGAGCCAGCTTTACATTCATAATATAGAGAAGGCACAGTATGCCGAGAATTTTCAAAAAATCATTAAAAAGCGTTACCATCACAGAGGTAAACATCTCATGCATATTTGTAATGTCATTGGTCACACGTGTAACCAGACGACCAGCTGGCTGACGATTGAAAAACGCGAGATCAAGGCGCAGCAGGTGACTGAAAAGCTCCTGACGCAGGCTATGCATAATTGACTGCCCGATCCACTCCAGGACCACAACCTGAAGGAAGCCGGAGAAAAAGAGAAAGACCACGCAGGCACCATACAGGATGGCTATTTCGCCAAGTCCGTCTACTCTGTCTGGCATTGGCATGGAATTTTGTGTAATAAAACCATCTATGCCCTGCTGCATGAATCTTGGTAACCACAGGGATGTAACCATTATGCACAAAGAGAGCAATACTGCCCCGGCAAGGCCAAAGCGATAGGGATAACTATAGCGTAGAATTCTTCGCCAGAGCCCAACATCCTTGATAGTTCCTATCTGATCTTTTTCAAAATAGCCGTAATTATGCATACACAATACAAATCTGTCTATTGCTGTTTAAGATGCTGCTTTTGATTCATTTCACGATACACAGTGCAATCCTTCAGGAGCATTTCATGGGAGCCGTGCGCAAGGAGAATTCCCTGCTCCAACACTAAAATTTTATCTGTCTGGGCAAGTACTTTTTGGCGGTTAGAGACAATCAGAACAATTTTTTCATGAAAATAATCTTTTATACCGTTAAATACTTTTTGCTCTGTTTCCACATCTAAAGCTGAAAGGGAATCATCAATAATCAATACAGGCCTGTGTGATAAAAGTGCCCTGGCAAGAACAACGCGTTGCCGCTGACCTCCTGATAAGGTTACCCCTCGCTCACCTATATGGGCATCATATCCACCAGCCAAGTGCTTGATTTCATCGTGAATGGCAGCAGCTTTTGCCGCACGCTCAATATCTTTCCTACTCGCACCTGTTTTACCAATCTCAACATTGGCAGCAATTGTGTCGGAGAAAAGAATAGCTTCTTGACTGACATATCCAACAAGGCGTCTCATTTCCTGCACAGGAATGGTGTTGATATCACGTCCACCAAAAAAGAGAGAGTTATCGTCAACGGGATAAATCCGGGCTAGTAATTTGCACAAAGTCGACTTGCCAGAGCCCGTTCGCCCTGTGATGCCGATTAGTCCTCGATCAAGCTCTAAACTGATGCCTTCAAGGGATGGCTTTGTAGAACCTGGATAGGTAAAAGTCAGATTTTTAAATAAAAAGGACAAAGGAGATATGAGTTCTTTAATTGATTGTCGCTTCTCTTTTTGCCCTAAATTCGGTGAATAGTCTTCATCAGAACCAGGTAGAAGAGATTTCGATGCCATAAGAGTATGGACCCGCCGTAATGAGGTATAGCCCCGCTGAGCGAGATTAGTAACCCATCCGACAGCCATCATGGGCCAGACCAGCATGTAGAGATAGGTCACAAAGGCGACAAAATCTCCAAGAGAGATTGTTCCTTCAATGGTCAAAAGTCCACCATAATACAAGACCAACAACATACCTACGTTGCCGACAAAAGTAGCTGCAGGAAAAAGGAATCCTTGAACAATTGCCACAGAAATATTGCTCCGTACATACCGTTTACCGATATCCTCAAAACGTTTTTCCTGTAATACTTCCATGGTATATGCCTTTATCAGGCGTATTGAGACAATAGTGTTTCTGGCAAATTCGGTGAGAAGAGCAAATTGACTCTGAACCAGGTCAAATCTATGATGCAGTTTTTTTGATAAAATGCGTGTGGAGAAAATCAAAATAGGCATGGGTAAAAGTGCGATCAAGGTCAACTTGACATTTATGAGCATCATAAAAAAAATGGCGGCAACAGACATGACCAGTGCGTCAACAGCTGCAACCAAACCCATACCACAAGCCATCTGTATCGCCGATAGATCGTTACTGGCATGTGCCATGATATCACCCGTTGATCGTTTTTCAAAAAAAGCACGATCCATCGCCAATACATGACCAAAAATGCGGTTTCGCAAATCCTGCTCAAGCAATCGTGAAAAGCCAATGATGAGGTAGCGCCAACCAAAACGAAACAGGCCAACACCAATTGCAATTAAAACAATTGCAAGAGATAAGCCCAAGAGATCAGGTTTCGATGCAGACGGTCCGGCAAGTATATCCACTCCACGTTTGAGTACCCTTGGAATAAAAAGTTGGAGGCCATCAACGCACAGGAGGGAAATAAAACCAAAAAACAAT
>CAMYOP010000053.1 GCA_947260045.1 uncultured Desulfobulbaceae bacterium | reverse complement strand
ACCACCAAGTTCATGAGTAGACCTTTCAATTGCCTCTCCTAACCTGTCAAGTAAAACTGCAACTTTAGCTTATTCCTGAGAATCTCTCCAGCTCAAGCTATCATTTCTACTGCACCAACCTGCTAATTCGTATGAGTAATCGATTATAAAGATATTTCATTTTTCTTCATCCATTTATACAGATTCGGCAAAAATGTTTTATATCGCTTCGCTATAAACCTCTTTGAGCTCCCATTCTGCAAAAGAGCTTCAATTTCGAAAACAAGGGGACATCCATACTGTTTACTGTCACCTAAAAGGAAATTAGTATTGTGCCACCAGATTCTAAGTCTCTACCAAGAACAAGAATAAGTACGCAACATAAAAGCCATTATGTTGCAGTTAATCACAAGCAAACTAATTCAAAAGTCGAGATGAAAATTGTTGTATTTCTTCGGTGTGAAAGAAACTTGAGGTTTCTTAAAAGGCATTAAAAATAATAGTCTGATGCTTGAAGCAGATAACTTATCCATCCACAAGCTCAAACAGAGAGGCCACTGCTTCACCGCCTCCCAGGAAGAGTGTCACTATACCGTATCTTTCATTGCGTCTTTTCATTTCTCTAGTCAAGGCTGCGACCAGCCTGCCGCCACTGGCACCAATTGGGTGTCCCAGTGCAACTGCACCACCGTTAACATTGACTTTGGAGATATCCAGCTTGAGCATCTGAATAGTGAGCAGGACCACGGCTGCAAAAGCTTCATTGATTTCAAAGAGTCCTATGTCCCCCATGTCCAGACCAGCTTTTTGTACCAGTTTCTCAATCCCATGCACATCTGTCTCGGGAAAGAGATCTGGTGCCATTCCAACAGTTGCAGAGGTCACCAGCTTGGCTACTGGCTGAAGATTGTATTTTTCAACTGCCTCTTGTCCTGCGACTAAGGCAAGGGCTGCACCATCACTGATTGTGCTGGCGTTGGCTGCTGTAATGGTACCGTTTTGTCTAAAAGCACTTGGCAGGCTCATGAGTTTGTTGAAATCGACCCGCATTGGCTCTTCATCCTCAGACACGACAACACTGCCTTTACGTATCTTTTTTTCTACATACACCAACTCTTCCTGGAGGAGTCCATTTTTCATAGCAGCCTGGGCCAGCTGAAAAGAACGAATAGCGTATTCATCCTGCTCTCTGCGGGTTAATTGGTGCTTATCTATCCAGGCCTCGGTAATCTCGCCCATGTGAGTGCCAGAGTATGCATCCTGCAGTCCGTCATAAATCATCATATCAAGTATCTGACGATGACCCATCCGTTTACCGAACCTGCTTTTTGGTAAAAAATATGGTGCCAGAGACATGTTTTCCATGCCTCCAGCAATGACTATTTCAGATTCTCCGGCACGGATACTATCTGAGGCAAGCATCATGGCTTTAAGACCGCTGCCGCATACTTTATTGATAGTCATGGCAGGAATATGGTCTGGTAAGCCTGCCAGTCGCAGGGCTTGCCTGGCTGGAGCCTGACCTGAACCACCTTGAAGAACCTGACCGATAATGACCTCATCGATTGACTTGGCGGGCACTTGCGTTCTTGTGACTATTTCCTTGATCACGTGGGAAGCCAGAACAGGAGCAGGTACATCTGAGAGACTCCCTCCAAAAGAGCCAAATGGAGTGCGTAGAGGCTCTATGATGAAGATATCTTCTGTCTTTTTATGAGGCATTGTTAATCCCTCCTGATCATTTTTTGCAGAGTATGTCTGAGTCACTGGGTCATCACCCGATACACCCTGCCAAACAGATAATGGATGTTTCCGCATAAAAAGGATGAGTTATTCATGGAAAATTTATGTGCAACACATCCCCCTAATAATATGCTACTATTTTCTAGAAGGGCAATAGGAGATTATTTATTTACCTGGAGAAATGACAATGCAGATTAAGACCATAATGGTTGTCGGTGCAGGACAGATGGGAAGCGGTATTGCCCTGGTAGCGGCCCAATCAGGATTGCAGGTAGTGCTCAATGATGTTGAAAAACACTTTTTGGACAAGTCTCTGGAAAAATTGACCCAATTGCTTGAGCGTCAGCTGACAAAAGGGACAATAAGCCAGGATACCCTGGAAACGACCTTGTCACATATCTCCCCATCAACCACCCTGGAAGATGTTGCCAAGGTTGATTGTGTCATTGAGGCAGCCTATGAAAAAATGTCCGTAAAAGCCAACATCTTTGAGACCTTAAGCTCTCTTGCCCCAGCTCATACAATTCTGGCAAGCAACACCTCCTCACTTCCCATAACTGAGCTTGCTGCCAGGACAAATAGGCCAGACAGGGTCATTGGCATGCACTTTATGAATCCAGTTACGAAAATGGTCCTGGTTGAGGTCATCAGGGGTATTGCCACCAGCGACGAAACGTTTCAGATCGTTTTTGATTTAGCCTTGCGTTTTGGCAAACAACCCGTAGCAGTGAATGATTCTCCAGGATTTGTCAGCAATAGAGTGCTTATGCCCATGATAAACGAAGCTATTTGCTGCGTCCATGAAGGAGTTGCCGAAGCAGAAGCAGTTGATCAGGTCATGCGTCTAGGTATGAATCATCCCATGGGTCCATTGGCCCTTGCTGATTTCATCGGTCTTGATACCTGCCTGGCTATTATGGAAGTACTCCATGACGGCTTTGCTGATAGTAAATACAGGCCTTGCCCCTTGCTCCGTAAAATGGTGAAGGCAGGTTGGCTTGGCAAAAAAAGTGGGAAGGGGTTTTATGAGTATGGGCCTGGAGGTGATAAATAGATTTCATCCGGAAACGGTCTATTTTGTGAATCTCGGTGTCAAACTGTGGGGTTCCTTGTGCGACGTATAATTATACGCCTCCGTGTAACTCCTCGTTTTCCTAGAGCTTCTCAAAATATCCTCGTTGCCGAACTGGAAACAATCATTTCTAACATCCACAAAGTATTCGACTTTCCGGATAAGAAATAAATCGATTTCATTTTCTTCAGATTAGTTGAGGGTGCTACCATGAAAGCTGTCTTTATGCGAAGCCATGGGAATTTTGACGTTGTGGAGTATGGAGACTTGTCAACTCCGCAGTCAGGTTCAGGTGAAGTTCAGGTGAAGGTTCAGGCTGCAGCCTTAAATCGGCTTGATCTCTGGGTGCGTGAAGGTTGGCCAGGCTTGAAGTTGACCTTCCCCCATGTCTTTGGCACGGACGCCGCTGGTGTGATTTCTTCTCAAGGAGAAGGGAGCAGTACCTTTGCTATTGGTGACAGGGTTGCCATCTATCCTGTCATCTATTGTGGTAACTGTCCTTATTGTCTGGCAGGAAAACAAAATCTCTGTGGCAAGTGGCACTTGCTCGGAGAAACCATCAGCGGTACTTTTGCAGAATATATCACTGTTCCCTCTCAAAATCTTATCTCATTACCTGAGCACATCAGCTTTCCGGAAGCCGCTGCCGCTGGTTTAGTCTATCTGACTGCATGGCATTCGCTCATCACTCGGGGTGGACTGCAGAGAGGTGAATCTCTTTTAGTGATTGGTGCTTCAGGAGGCGTCAATACTGCCTCTATTCAGCTTGCTAAATATATCGGGGCAAAGGTATACGTTCTTGGCTCCAGCCCCAGTAAGCTGGATTTTGCAGCTACTATGGGAGCCGACGTACTGATTGACAGGTCCACTGAAAAGGATTGGGCAAAGGCAGTATATACTCATACTGGAAAAAAGGGCGTGGATGTCGTTGTCGATAACGTTGGGGCGGCGACCATGTCGCAAAGTTTGAAGTGTGTCCGGAAAGGCGGGCGGGTTCTCACTGTTGGCAACACATCGGGTCCGCATCTTGAAATAGACAATCGTTTCATTTTTTGGAAGCATCTTTCACTAATCGGCTCATCGGTTGGTACGCTGGATGATTATAAAACCGTTATGAATCTGGTTTTTGAGGGAAAGTTGAAACCTGTCTTGGATCATCAATATCCTCTTGAAAATATTGCTGAAGCAATGGGCAGGTTGGAATCAGGTCAGCAGATGGGGAAAATTATTGTCACTCCTTGAGCTTAGCTGAGACATGGCAGAAAATTTCTGCATCAAATAGGTCCTAAACCTCACTTTACTTATAGAGAAGAATGTCATGGATTTTACACTGAGCAAATCGCAGATTGAACTCCAGAAAAGTATTGAAAAATTTGCAGAAAAAGAGATTGAACCTTTTTGCAGAGAATCCGATGAAAAGCAGGAAATCCCTCAACAGATAATAGAGAAATGCAGAAAATTTGGCCTGTTTGGTCTCTATGCTCCAGAAGAGTATGGTGGCAAAGGTGTAGATGCACTCACTCTTATCCTTGCCATTGAAGAGTTGTCAAAGGTATCTGCGGCAGTCGGAGTCATGATTTCTGTGCAAAATTCCCTGGTAATCTACCCTTTGATGGAATACGGCAGCAGGGAGCAAAAAGAAAAATACCTGCCAAAACTCGCCTCAGGAGAAATTATTGGTTGTTTTGGTCTCACCGAAGCAGAAGCCGGTTCAGATGCTGCTTCAATCAGGTCTACTGCAGAACTTGTGGGAAGCAAGTATGTCGTTAATGGTTCGAAGATGTTCATTACCAACGGCTCCATTGCCGATCTAATGATCACTGCCTTGAAAACAGATTTAAAGAGCACTGGTCCCAAAGGCATGACTTGTTTTATCCTTGAGAAAGCCATGCCTGGATTTTCAGCAGGCAAAAAACTCGACAAAATGGGAATCAGGATGTCTGACACCACTCCGATGATTCTGCAAAATGTTCAAGTGCCAAAAGAGAATCTCTTAGGTACAGAGAATAATGGTTTTGCCATTATCATGGACACTCTGAATCGGTCACGTCTTGGTATTGCCGCCCAGGCAATAGGTATTGCTGAAGCTGCTCTAAGCCAGTCACTAAGGTACGCAAAAGAGCGTCACCAGTTTGGTAAATCAATTGGCCAGTTCCAGGGTATACAGTGGATGCTTGCCGAAATGGCAACAAAGATCAGGGCGGCAAGGTTGTCCGTATATGATGCTGCCTGGAGGATAGGACAGGGCTTGCCATTTATAAAAGAATCATCAATGGCAAAGCTGTTTGCCTCAAGAGTAGCTGTTGAGGCTGCCAATATGGCTGTCCAAATACATGGAGGTTATGGGTATTTGAAGAATTTTAAAGTTGAACGGCTCTATAGAGATGCAAAAGTTACTGAGATATATGAAGGCACATCAGAGGTTCAAAAAATGGTTATTGCAAGAGAACTCTTAAAATAGAGAGCTTTTCCTGCAGCAACAAGCATCACCCTCAAAGTTTCACTTCACGGCATTCAATCAAAAAATAAGCCTATGCCCATATTCATGACCAGCTGCTAAAAAAGTTCGTTGTCTAAAATGAGAGAGGTAAGAGAAACCATCCCAATGAGTTCTCCTCTGTCTTCAACCGGAGCTCTTCTTATGCCAGCCCGGTAAATCAAGCGAGCTACATATCGTATGTCCATATCAGCAGGTACGGTGATTATCGGTTTGCTCATAATCTCATAGACGTTTACATCGGAAGGTGAACGACCTTCCAGTATCACTCCTTTAACAAAATCCTGGACAACTACTATACCCCAGGCATCGTCATCATTGCGTTTTTCAACGAGCAGGCATGGGGTCTTTTCGGAGCGCATTTTGGCTGCTGCATCTCGAACGGTCATCATACCGTCAATGATTACCAGCTTTTTTTGCATTACATCTTTTGCCCGTATAATGGAATTACCAGCAGGTGTCATAATTTTCTCCTTCTTGAATAGAAGTGTTACTGTATAAGGTAGATAGACTCGTAAATTTGAGCTAGCGATCAGGGCATTGGTGCAGATAGAGCCCTGACAGGTGCTCTTCTATTACTTGAGCAAGATTGTTAGAAATAGCTATCTCGCACTTCATCTTTAAATGCTTCGATCTGGCTTTCCAGACCGATAACATTTTCCACTGGAAGTACAAAAGCGATGCCCGTTCCTGGTTCTTCAAATTTACCAGCTTTTTTTATGCTGTCTAGAATTTTGGCAACAAGATGTTCTTCAACAAGTAACAGAATAATATCTGTTTGTGCTTCCAGGACAAGGCCAAAAAATGTTTTTGCTTCATGTATGCCGGTTCCTCTGGCTGGAATAATTGTTGCCCCTGTCGCTCCTGTTTCTTTTGCAGCATCAACTATTTGGTCCGTGATATCAGGCTTTACTGAAGATATGATAAGTTTAAAGCGCATTTCTTCTCTCCATTTTTTTTGTACTGCGTAAAGACAAGCAGTGCATCAGCTGTGCATAGCCCATTACTGCAATTATTGGAAAAAGACTGGCAAAAGCGATAAGACCAAAGCCGTCAATAGCCGGATTCCTACCTGGTACTGTTGCTGATAAGCCAAGACCTAGAGCTGCGACCAGTGGAACTGTAACGGTTGAAGTTGTAACTCCTCCAGAGTCGTATGCCAGGGCAATGATACTCTTGGGGGCAAATAAAGTTTGAATGATAACGATAATGTAACCGGCAAGGATATACATGTAAAGAGGTGTACCCGTAACTATACGAAAGGTCCCGAGGCTTATGCCAAATGCAACTCCTAATGCAACAGTGATTCTCAGGCCCCATTGGCTGATTGTGCCGGCGGAAACTTCGTGGGCT
Source organism: uncultured Desulfobulbaceae bacterium (assembly GCA_947260045.1). GTDB lineage: Bacteria > Desulfobacterota > Desulfobulbia > Desulfobulbales > Desulfobulbaceae > CAMYOP01. Next base: position 6,877 of record CAMYOP010000053.1, on the reverse strand, counting down.
TTATAGGCGACAGCAATAAGAGATGGTTCGGCAACTGTGGTGGCAAATCCTATCATCGCTGCAAAAAGATACACCCATCCATATGCCTTCCAATCTGCAACTGTGATGAGTTCATTTGTGCCATAAACAAAGAAAGGATCAGAAAGTTGGGCTGCCATTATTTTGCCCAGGGGAAACAGTGCTTTTTCAAGACCAGCCAGAAAAAGAGAAAGTCCAATGACCACATAAATGCCGCCGACAACGAGGCGTCGTAAATGGGGAATAGGCTGGCGTAAGACCAAAAGCTGAAACCCGACAATCAGTGTGATAATCGGTAGCACGTCTCTGATGGTTGCCAATAGAATTTTTATGAGGTCTTCGGTAAGTTCCAAGTATTTAAACTCCTGTGTTTAACCGAAAATTAAGAGGCCATAGCCCATGACAAAAATCATGGGAAGAAGGGATGCAAAGGCAATCAGACCAAAGCCGTCCACCAGAGGACTACGCCCTCTAATTGTAGAGGCCAGACCGACTCCAAGCGCAGCAACTAAAGGCACTGTAATCGTGGAGGTAGTTACTCCGCCGGCATCATAGGCAATGCCAACAATTTCTTTGGGAGCGATGATGGTCATCAGCATCACAATAACATACCCGCCTATGATGAGATAGTGAATTGGCCAGCCACGAATGATGCGAAGAACCCCAATGAGGATGGCCAAGCCTACTGAAAAAGCAACCGACATGCGCAGACCAAATGCATATTGATCGAGGGCTTTCTGGCTCGGGTCAATAAGGCCTCCCTGGCCGGCAATTTTTGCAGCCTCAGCGGCCACGGCGATGAGAGCTGGTTCTGCTACGGTGGTTGAAAAACCCAGGGCAAAGGCAAAGGCAAGGAGCCAAAAGACACTTCCCTTCCTGGCAAGTCCATGGGCCATTGCCTCGCCTATGGGGAAGAGTCCCATTTCAAGACCCTGGATAAATAATGTGAGGCCAGCTACCACAAGGAGTCCGCCAACAAGGACTTCACCCATTTGTGGTAAGGGTTGTTTTAAGACGACAATTTGAAAAAAGGAGATAACAAGAATAATCGGCAGGAGATCAGTAAAAGCTGACTTCAGTTTATTTAGAATTACAGAAGTAATCATACCTTTTCTCGTAAATTTGGCAGGCAACACGACAATAATTTCAAACAGTTTTTTTTCATACAGATCTATTTAATAAGGATAATATCACGGGAAGCAACTAAAAACTTATAATATTATGTGATTGCTGCTCCAAACAATTTTCGTTAAGAATTGAAGGTCCACCTGAAACAAGGAATTCTCAGGATGTAAGTTCCTGGGATAGCAAATACATCGATAATTTTATCGGTATCTCATTACATCGTCCAAGGATTATATGATTCTATGCCCCCTTACTCCTATTATCCAACTAAAAAATTTACAGCCAGACTGAGTAAGATAGAGCGAAAAGACCCTCCAGGCTATAGTCGAATTCAAGAGGTTCTCCAGCGTTTACTGTATAATCCAGATGCTGCCGATGGAAGGATGATTGGCACACATCATGGACGTTTCAAGAAATATGTTGGTCGTCGCGATTATCGGCTCATCTATTATTATTGTGAATTATGCCGTAAGCAGAACAAACTCCTGGAAGAAAAGTGCGGTCATTGTGAGGTTGTACAGGACAACAGTGTGATATTCTTTGAAGTGTATCACAAAAACGAGATGAAAAATCTCAGAGATACTGATTTTTGAATGCTTTTAAGGACTTGGAATGTTTTCAGTCAATTATGTAGAATGTAATGCCAAAAAACAAACACAAGGCATAAAAAAAGCCACCTGAACACTTGGGCCAGGTGGCTTTAAAAGATTTATTTTGCCTTGTGTTTCAATAAGGCAGAGTGAGCTACACCTATGCTTACGGGTGTCCTTCTTTAAATTCCTTTACAATATTTTTTCTGAATTCTTCTGTGTCCTCATATCCGTGTACTTTAGAGCCATGCTGTACTACAACCTCTAAAAGCTCTTCTTTTGTGTCAGCAGACAGAGCTACAGAACATTTCACATCACCAGGGTAATCTCGACAATCAATATAATAGCGTGCCATGATTTTACCCTCCACTTTTTGAAGTTAATATGGATGTACCATTCTTATGCTTAAAAAGAATAATACTTAAAAAGTGAAAATCAATGGGGATATTTATTTCCCAGCTTTGAGATGCTTTATAACTTTATTGAGTGCAAGCTGATTCGCATCATGCTCTTCATCTTTACTTTGCGTCTCTGTTTCGTCATTGACACTGGTTGGCAATTGTTGCTGCATGTTTAATCTTGCCTTTTCGGAGAGAACCCAACCTAGAGGGAGAGTAATGCCCAAGTCACGAGGAATAAAGTGTACATAATTTTCTTCTTTCATGCCGGTTACATCTTGAAAGAGGTCCTGTCTTGCCTGTATGCCTTTGGCTGGTCGGGCATTAATGAGGGCGAAAAGGGGCGAGAGAGCTTCTCCTAAGGGGGCCTGTTTTCCTCGGTGTTTCTTTTTGATAAGTTCTTTTGGTTTTATTGGTTCGTTGCTGATGTGGATGACAAATGGATTGATACGGGCAAGTGCCGGGAGTTCTTTTTGACTGTTATCCTGGACAGCTGTTTTAGATGGAGAATCGTATTCTTCTAGAGTCTCTGCTTTGTATCGCTTGAGAGCTGCCAGTAATTCTCTGGCTGTCACTGCTCCAGAATTCTCAAAATAACCCCCATCAACCAATCTGAGCCAATTTCGATTTCTATCAGGATTTCCTGGACCTTGAGCTGCATAATTATGAATGGATCCAGCTGGACTGACATAGGTGAAACGGGCGCTTAAATGGACGGCAGTACTGAGTGGTATATTTGGTCCTAAAGCTACACGCCCATCAACGGCATCTTTAAAAATTTCGTTGAAATCCTCTTGGCAGCCTAAAGGATGCATGATGAGACGATTACCTGTTTCTACGACAGTGCTGTTTAAATACAATAACGGTAGGTTGTTTGAGCTGTTAGTCTTGTCTTTGGGCTTCCACAGTGCGGCAAAGGGTTCAGAAAAAGACTTATCTCCATCTGATTGAGAATCAAGTTCTTCAAAAGCTTGCGTCCAGGCGTCCTCCCAACTCTTTTCTATGGTGATGGCCCGATCATTGAAAAACGCCCATGGCAGAAAACGCTGGATGAGATCAGGAAATAAGAGGGTCGCCAGGGTTGGAGCAAGGAAATCTTTTTGGAGGACTAAGTCAGCGTGATCTCGAAACTGTGTGTTTTTTAGTGAGGATCTGTTCGCTATTTGAGCTGCAAAAACTGCACCGCCAAGAGAACCGCCGGATACACCACTGATTGCAAAGACATGCTTGCCAAAGTCTTGGTCAATATCCTGCAAAGTCCCAAGAGCAAGAGCTGTCCAATAGGCTGCACGGATACCACCACCTTCAGCGGAAACAATGAATAAAGGAATGTCACAATTTTTACATGTCTTGTCTTGCAGTTTTTCGGCCCAGGCGGACGCATATTTTTTGAGACGGGGTAATTCATTATTATCCGAAATTGCCGTCATCACTTCTTGGGCATCGTCGGTGGATGAGGCATCAATGCTTAGGCGTACCCAGTGGTTATCATTGTAAAAACTGCAGAGTATCGCAAATGTAAAAGCCAGCAAGAGCATGGGCAGACCACGACGTATGCCGAAATAGACAAGAAGGTTTCCCGTAGGGATCATCAAACCAATTGCCATGAGGGCAACGGCGCCACTGCCTACTCCCTGAACCCACAAGGGGTTGAACCATACTGCTAGAAAGCTCAAGAGATAAAGTCCATGAAGGACTAAGTGTACCCTTTTGGTGAACCAGGGAAGTTTACGATAGCCATCATATTTTCCAAATTCCTCATCAGGCTTACTCATGATGAGGAAATCGATTTTATCTGAAGGTAAGGAGTTTTCCAGAAGTTTATGCAGTTTTTTTGCCAAATATCGACGACTTATCACTATGGTCAGGTAGAGAGCCCAGGCAACTCCCAAAACCCAGAGCGGCTTATGCATTTCTTTTCCTTCCATGGCAACAAATAGACCCACTACTATGATGGGTGCCATCAGGGAACCCAGCAAGCGAGGAAGCCAGCGTTTGGTGATGGGTGCAAACTTCCTATACTCCATTTCCCTAAGCATTACAGAATCAGACGGTTTCAGAACGCTCTTCAAGGAACCTGCGATATTGGGTTTGCTGGGACCTGTTGTGCTTAGTTTGTCTGGTCCATGCTTAGGAGTGTCCGAATCTGTCAATTTGAGCATGTACATCACACGGGTTGAATACCAGATAGCAATGGATGCAATGAATGTTGCAAAGCCAAGCCAGATGGAAAGGTACCATTTCCCCTCTGCAACACTGATCAGGATCTCCTGCCATTGGGGTACGACGATTAATATGAGTCCGATTGCCAGTATTAAGAGGCTGAAGCGTGGCAGGAAGAGTACTTTCAGAGGATCTTTCAAGCTACGAGCAAGGGTAACGACATAGATAAAGAGCAAAATAAACTTGGTGGCCGCAAGTAAACCTACACCAACAGCTGTTGCTGAGAATAAAAAACCCTGCATGTCTTCTGATCTTAGGAGATAGTAAATGCCTAAATTTTCTGCAGTATCAAGTAGGGCTGCTCCTATGGGCAAGGCTATTAATATGAGGAGGTTCCAGATAAAATCCTTGGCTTTTTTAGAATTCAGTATCAATGCGCTGATCGACAGCATCAAACTCAGGTAAGCCGCGATGAAGAACCAGTCCCAATGGATGCATTTTTTAGCAGTATCCAGCAAGGTAAGTTCAGGTTTGTCAGGTGAGACATATGATTTCCAACCATCGAGAACAGAGGCTGTACGCGTTGGCGTAAGAGCGAGCTCCAAGGAGATGATTGTATCACCCTGAGCCATTGCAAGCTCTTTATCAAGTGGACTCATTTGGCTATAAATAAAGACCATCGCTGCCACCGAGATAACTGCAAGTACCAAGAAGATTATGATCCGTGCTTTCATATCTGACTTCCTCCGCTCTTGATTCTATATGGAGAATTCAAAAAGTAAATAATGTTAAATCTTGCTATGCCGGAGGGTGTCAAAGACTTTCCCCGACATTTTTCTGGTAGAGCATTATGGGGATGCAGGATGCATCGTGAAGAAAAAGATAACCTGACTACTTTTTCAAGGCAGCTCGGCTATCTCTGGAGATCCGTAGCTTTGCGTCTCTACCTCACAGCTGGTATGGCTTTAATTTCTTTGTAAATAAACTGAATTGTTTAGATTGATTATATTCTTTGCAATAAATAAAAGTCAAATAACTCTCTTTAGATAATAGAGTGATGTTTTGTCTTCATCGGATAAGGGATGAGACAATTTTTATTCTGATTACATTTTCGCTTAAATAACGCGAAAAAAATTCAGTCCCCTATGGTTTGAGGAAAAATTGAGGTAAGCGCAGACTCCGATCTGTCACCCGTATTAGCTGAGCTTCATTGGTAATCAGTTTTTTTACAAAAGATTACTGGCCAAATCGGCAAGCTCTGAGCGTTCTCCCTGTTCAAGAGTGATATGGGCGTATAATTGTTGGCCCTGCATTTTGTCGATAAGATGACATAAACCATTTGAGTGACTGTCTAAATAGGGATGATCGATTTGCATGATATCTCCAGTAAAGACAATTTTGGTTCCTTCGCCTGCACGGGTAATAATGGTTTTGATTTCATGGGGAGTCAGGTTCTGGGCTTCATCCACAATGAAAAAGATTTTCACCAGCGACCTGCCGCGAATATAGGCAAGAGGGGCTATAACCAGTTTTTCCTCTTCCAGCAGTTTGCTGATGGTGTCTCCCCTGTGCTCATCCTCTCCGATTTCCAGCACACCCAGGTTATCAAAAAGTGGCTGCATGTAAGGATCGAGTTTTGAGTGGACATCACCTGGCAGGTAGCCCAGGTCTTTATTACTCAAGGGGACAACTGGTCTGGCCATAAATATCTGACGGTAATTTTTTCGACTTTCAAGGGCAGAGGCCAGTGCCAGCAAGGTTTTTCCAGTACCAGCCTTGCCAATAATGGAAAGCAGCCTGATGTCAGGGTCCAAGAGGGCATTTAAGGCAAAAGTCTGTTCTGCATTTCTTGGGCTGATACCATAGGCTCTTTTTCTGTTGACCCGCAGAATTTTATTGTCCTGTTTTTCAAATTTGGCAAGAGCTGATTGTTTTCCATTGCGCAAAATGAAATATTCATTGGGAGTTAAATTCTCATCCTGATCAAGTTCAGAAGCGTCAACGGTGGATTCAGGTTCAAAGAGTTTTTGAATTGTACCAGACGAGATATCATCTATGAGCCGTCTGCCCGTATAGAGTGTTTTGATATCCTTGACATGGTCATTTTTATAGTCCTCTGCCAGGAGGCCGACTGCTTTGGCCTTCATACGAAGGTTTACGTCTTTGGTTACCAATATAATCGTGCGTTCCGGATTGTCTTTTGCCAGGCAGTAGGCAATATTGAGAATATGATGATCTGTTTTGTCCGGGGAAAAATTTCTGACAAGATCATGATGTGTTTCCTGGCCAAGCTTGATACTAATTTTTCCAAGATGCGGTCCTATTTGTACGCCACCGTTGAAAAGCTTATCTCCGCTCAGTGAATCAAGGGAGCGAACAAATTCCCTTGCATGGAAATGAAGTGATTCGTTTCCCTTCTTAAAATGATCAAGTTCTTCAAGAACAGGTATGGGTATGACAATATCGTTTTCTTGAAATCTGGAAATACAAGTGGAATCATGGAGGATAACATTGGTGTCGAGAACGATTAACTTACTGGTATTGTTTGTAGGCATAGAAATCCTGGAGCCCGGTGTCTTGCTC
>CAMYOP010000052.1 GCA_947260045.1 uncultured Desulfobulbaceae bacterium | reverse complement strand
GTTGTGTATGCTTCATCCAAAGAGGGATACGCCCTCATAGAAGCAGATGATGCCGTTACTGAAGATTCGAACATGACTCCTGTATCTGATCTGATCTTAAAGCATGTACCACCGCCAGTTGGCGATCCTGAATCACCACTGCAACTTCAGATAAACACAATTGATTATTCCCAATATCTCGGTCGCCTGGGCATTGGCAAAGTGGTCAACGGTGAACTTTCCATAAATGATAATATCGTTGTCGCTCGGCGCGACGGTTCTATAAAACCTGTCAGAATCACAAAATTATTCGGCTTCCAAGGTGACCAGCAAGTTCCCATTGACAAAGCTGTCTGTGGTGAAATTATTGCCGTGGCAGGTATGGAAGATGTCACCGTCGGGGTTACCTTTACCGATCCCGATAACCCACAACCCCTGCCGCTCATTGAAATAGATCCTCCAACCATTTCAATCAACTTTATTCCAAATGACTCCCCCTTTGCTGGGCAGGAAGGAAAATTTGTAACATCCCGCCATCTCGAAGAAAGACTCCAGCGGGAAACCCTTTCTGATGTGGCTTTACAGGTAGAACCTCTAACAGACGCTGTCGGTTATCATGTGGCTGGCCGCGGTGAGCTCCATCTCTCTATCCTGATCGAGAAAATGAGACGTGAAGGGTATGAATTCCAGGTAACAAGACCACATGTTATCATGAAGGAAGTTGATGGCAAAAGAATAGAACCCTTTGAAGAATTGACTGTAGATGTCGAGGATACGTATCAGGGTATTGTCATAGAGAAACTTGGCAAGCTAAAAGGTATCCTTCTTGACCTCCAGGTCGAAAATAATATGGCCCGCATGAAATTCAAGGTTCCAACCAGAGGACTTCTCGGATATCGCGCTCAATTCATGACAGATACACATGGCATGGGTGTGATGAACTATGTTTTTGCAGAATGGGGACCATTTGCCGGTGAAATACAAACCCGCCAGAATGGTGTTATGATTGTCAAAGAGACCTGTACAAGTGTAGCTTATGCACTATTTAACCTGCAGGATCGCGGTGAGCTCTTCATCCCTCCCGGTGTCAATGTGTACAAAGGTCAGATCATTGGCGAAAATTGCCGTCCTGCCGATATGATTGTAAACCCGGCCAAAGGTAAAAAACTGTCAAACGTCAGAGCCTCAGGGACCGATGATGCAGTTATTCTTACCCCACCCGTTGACATGAGCCTGGAAGACTGCATATCTTATATAGATGAAGATGAATTGGTGGAAATCACACCAGCTACTATTCGCCTGCGCAAAAAGAAGGATGCTAAAATAAGGGCGTAACCAGATTTAAGGAAAATGATTTTTTGCTATGAGCTCAGTACTTCCAGTCGGTGCAGCCATTCTTGCTGTCATTATCGTATTTGGACTGATTATGAGAAAAACCCGGGGTGACTGTTCTCCCTGACTCATGATTTACGGCTCCATAGGTATGGGGCTAATTGTCTATCTCATTGTTCAGGCCCTGCTCTAAACAAGCAGGGGTGGTCAATGACCTGCCCTACCCTTTTTCTCTACCCTTGTAATAATCAGCTAAAATCTTGGCATGATCAAATACAAGAACAGGAAGATTTTGCTTTAAGAAGATCTTGGCCTGTATCGCATCGTCACGTCCTACCGGAATCCCATTTGCTGTTGCAATAAATACTGTTGAAGCTGTATGCTGCCTGGCATCACGACTCGGATCTGAGTAGGTATGGAACTGCCTTTTCAACTGAACATCAAGTCCGGTTTCCTCTTTTGCCTCCCGAACCGCTGCGGCTTCGTATGACTCTCCATAATCAACAAAACCACCTGGAATGGCCCAACCAAAAGGCGGATACTTGCGTTCAATCAATACTATTCCATCACCTATTTCTACAATGATATCAACAGTAGGTGTAGGATTTTTAAATTCTTTAATTTGTCCATTGCAATGGGGACAATTCATATATTTTTTCCTGGTTTATAAAAAATATGACAAAATCGTTCAAGATTGTTACATAATCAGCATAGTTCGTATTTTTTAAAGTTCTGCACAACAAAAGAAGATAGTTCCAGTCTATTTCAAGAATCAGGCTCGGGCGGATTTTTCCCTGGGATCAACATATATTGTAATAAAAATGGGCCAAGATGTCTCTTTCATCTTCTTCCCATAGTTTTTCAAACAAATACCATGTATAATTATTACATCTTTTCTCCATAAAATAGTTTGTTACAAAATAAATTACGTAATTACCACTAAAAATCAGTTAACATCAGGAGACAGGTCGGTGTCTTGCGCTTACTTAAATTTTTCCTAAGCCTAAGGGGTCTGAATTTTTTTCACGTATTATCAGCGAAAATTTTTCTGTCTCCCGAATAATACCGGAAAAATAAAATAGGTCCCCTCCCTTTTAATTTCTAACTGAGTTTTAGTGGTAATCAAAAAAAAGATATACTCTAACCTTATTACTTGGGGAGATATTCATGTACAAAATCCTTATCAGTACACTGCTTTTGTTGACAGTGACCGTACCGTCCTATGCTACCAACTTTGCAGGAAGTATCAAAAACCTTGAAGGTCAGGTATATGTTAAAAGAAACAGTGCTGATATTCCTGGGGACAAAGGAATGAAAATCTATATAAAAGACACCGTCTGGACAGGGAGCGACGGCTCTGTTAGCATAATATTGCTCGACAATACCATCTTCTCACTGGGTCCAGACAGTGAACTTGCTCTGGATGAATTTATATACGAACCAGCCAATAAACATTTTTCCATGCTTGTTAGAATGATGAAAGGCACCTTTGTTTATCTCTCAGGAGTAATTGGAAAATTATCACCAGAGTCAATCAATATCGTAACTCCTGTCGGCACCATTTCTGTTCGCGGTACCCGCTTTGCAGCTCAAGTCGCTCCCAACCAAATGACCATAAACAATAGTCCCGCAACCACCAACTCCACGGAATAAAGCTCTTGAAACGATTACATAATACCCTTTACCTGCTTATTCTGCTCATACTGTCGGGCTGTTGTTCTCCGAAAAATGTTTTTGTCCTTCTTCCCGATCAAGACGGGGAAGTGGGAGAAATTGCAGTGAGCAATAAAGAAGGCTCTGTTACTATTAATACTGCCGGAGCAACCATTAGCACTACTGGCAAAAATGCTCCTAAAGAGGTTCGCCCTCTCAGTAAGAAGAAATTTCAGAAACTCTTTGCCAACGCCCTGGCCATTGAGCCTCTCCAGCCTCAATCTTTTCTCCTGTATTTCAAAAGCTCAACCACTGATTTACAGGAAAGTTCAAAACAACTACTGCAAGAGGTTATCAAAGCTATTAAACAGAGAAATTCTCTAGACATCAGTATCATTGGCCACGCCGACAGGACAGGATCAAAGTCCTATAACATTACTTTATCGACCAAGCGCGCAAAGCAGGTGAGTGATCTTCTGGTCAATATGGGCATTAATCCACAATACCTTTTTGTTGATTCCCATGGAGAGGGAAATCCGCTTATCCCCACTGCAGATAACATCTCTGAGCCAAAAAACAGAAGAGTAGAAATCATAGTAAAATAAGTATATCTCTGTAACCAGCAATCAGTGAAATCCTAATATGGTCTTAGCTCGGAAGATCTCTGGGAAAACTTCTTTTTTCAATGGTTCACTCAAGTTTTCCTATAAAAACAATAAATGGTACCGACTGATCATACTCTGCGGTATTCTTCAGACAATATTGCTCTGCACTTTCCACATTATCCAACCATCTTTTTTTTCACTTGTAGGCTTAAAACTGTATGACTCCATGCACCGTAACCTGCCTGATGGTAAAAAAAGCAAATCACCGATCATTATTGATATTGATGAAAAATCCCTAGCCCAATTTGGCCAATGGCCCTGGCCTCGCTATCGTATTGCGCAAATTATGGACCGCCTGAATGAACTTGGGGCAGATGTAATCAGCCTGGATATGATATTTCCTGAACCAGACAGAACATCACTTCATGTCGTCCAACGTGAAATGAAACGTGACCTGGGTCTCAAAATTTCTATTCGAGGATCGGGCGGACTTAATAATGATGAACGTTTGGCCAAAACCCTCACAGAAAGTCGTTCCATCCTTGGCTATAAGTTCCTTTTTGACCAGACGGATAAAAGCATAAAAAAGAAGCCGTACTACCCCTTAAAAGTTTTACTGCACCAGGTGAACCCAACCAGTACGGATCTTTCCCTGTTTACTGCCAGCAATGTCCTGGCAAATATTGACACACTGGCGCAATCAGCAACTGCATCAGGGTTTATCAACTATCACCTGGATAGGGATGGTGTCCTCAGGCGAGTGCCGCTGGCAATACAATACCAAAATGAATTGTATCCTTCCCTGGGACTCGCAACGATCATGCAATTTTTACAAACTAATAAGGTTGTCCTCACTACTCAGGGAAACAGGGTTGAATCAATCCAGATTGACAAATACTTATTGCCACTGGATGAACATGGGAACCTTCTCCTCAGGTACAGTAGGCGCAAAAACAACTTTCAATCATTTTCCGCAGCCGACCTCCTCAATGGAAAATTGGATAAAGGACAGATCGAAAATCAAATAGTCCTGGTCGGCACTTCATCCTCCAGCCTGGAAGATAATCACCCTACTCCCCTTGTTCCTGTCTATCCTGGCATAAAAGTACATGCAACCATTGTTGACAACATCCTCAATCAGACTTTTTTTTCCCGTCCACTTTGGGCCTCTGGAGTTGAAAGTACTGTTATCATAATGCTTGGTTTACTCAGTTCCATAATCCTGGCCAGAGCAAAGCCATTTATAAGCATACTAGTTGTCATATCATGCACGCTTATCCTTTCTTTTGGCTCTTTTAAACTCTTGAATCAGGCTGGCATTTTTCTCAATCCTCAATATCCTATTCTTATATTACTTTTAAATTTCTCAACCCTCACAATGCTTCGCTTCTGGTGCGAGCAAAACGAAGTACAAAAACGAACAAGAGAATTATTACTTGCCCAGGATACTGCTATCCTCAGCATGACAGCCCTTGCCGAGACCAGAGATAACGAGACGGGGGGGCATATCATTCGGACCCAAAATTACATCCGGGCCCTGGCTGAACATTTGGTTAAAAATGATAAATTCAAAGACAAACTTGACCCGATGACAATCGAACTGCTCTATCGTTCCTCTCCTTTGCATGATATCGGCAAAGTTGGGGTAGCAGATCGAATTTTACTCAATCCTGGCAGACTCAATCATGACGAATTTGAAGAGATGAAAAAACATTGCCAGTTCGGATATGATATTTTGGAAAAAGCTGAGTCCAGGCTCAAAGATGAAGGAGGCCATTCCTTTTTACAAATTGCCCAGGAAATAGCCCTCAATCATCATGAAAGATGGGATGGAACAGGGTATCCATCTGCTCTCAAGGGTGAACAAATTCCCTTGGCAGGCCGCCTTATGGCACTGGCAGATGTCTACGACGCACTCATCAGTGAGAGACGCTATAAACCAGCCCTCTCCCACCCTGTTGTGGTCAATATGATCAAACGAAACAAAGGAAGACACTTTGACCCTGATTTGGTCGATGCTTTTCTTGAAATACATGATACTTTTCATGATATTGCCAATAAATACACAGATGATGAAAAACCTCCTTCAAAGCATGCATTATCGTAAAATTACTTTGAAAAATTCAACACTATATATATACCATGTCATTGCAAACAGAATTAAAACCCATGCAGGAATTACCAATGGCTCAAAGCTCGGAGCCCTGCTGCGGTCCACCGCTGGAACCACCAAGCAAACAATATGAAAAAGCCGGCTATGCCGTAAGTCCGTATACTAAAAGTTTTATAAAAAAAGCTAACCGTTATATCCCCCAGATAAAAACCAATCTATGCCTGGGAGATAGGCTGGGTTCCATTCGCGTGCGTCTAGGAGTAAACCGCAGTGCATATAAAATTCCACCTGGCATCTATTGTACAGGTACCCCAGACCATGATTCCCCTGTTCTTGTTTCTGCAAACTATAAGCTCAGTTTTGATACTCTCAGGAGTGAACTCAAAGAAGTAGCATGCTGGATTCTTGTCCTTGATACTCGCGGGGTCAATGTCTGGTGCGCCGCAGGCAAAAAGACCTTTTCAACAGATGAGCTTATCAGGCAGGTTAAGGAATGTAATATAGAACAGCTTGTCCTCCATCGTGATTTAATAGTGCCCCAACTGGGAGCACCTGGAATTTCTGCTCACCAGGTGAAGAAAGAGTGTGGCTTCAAAATTACCTGGGGCCCCATTAGAGCGCGTGACATTCAGCATTTTTTGGCAAATGACCGTAAACCATGGGCTGCAATGCGTGAAATGACCTTTACTGTAATGGAAAGACTTGTTCTGATACCACTGGAAATAGTCTTAACCATACGTCCAGTATTGATTATCCTTGCCTTACTCCTGCTCGTTTCAGGAATAAATAATGATATTTTTTCATTTGACCAGGCTCTCATCAGATGGCCTTTTATTGCAGGCGGGCTGGGGCTTGGCCTCTTTGGCGGTACGGTTCTGGTGCCACTATTTCTTCCCTGGATACCTGGACGATCTTTTTATTTAAAAGGACTTATCACTGGGCTCAGTTGTGTTCTGCCGTTGACCTTACTCAAGCTGAACTCCTTACAACCTTTTGAACATCTGGCAATCATCATGACAGCCCTTGGCATCAGCTCCTATGCGGCAATGAATTTTACTGGCGCAACTCCCTTTACCTCGCCATCTGGAGTTGAGAAGGAAATGCGTCGAGGAATACCTTTGCAAATTATCTGTTGCCTGATTGCACTTGCTGCCTGGGTAACGACACCTTTTTTAGGAATCTGATAATACTACTGAAGAAAAAATTTCAGTTTTTTCTCAAAGCTAAATGAATCCAGTGAAGCACTTTCTGGTTAATATATTAAATTCTACCTGTTGGTATATTGTATGAAAACTTTCCGCTATCTCGAAAATGTCTCAACACTACTGCTTGATCAGGAGGGATGCATAGGCTGTGGGATGTGCACCGCTGTCTGTCCACATCAGGTTTTTACCATGGAAAACAAAAAATCCTCCATACAAGATCTGGATGCATGCATTGAGTGTGGCGCCTGTGCCTCAAACTGCCCTGTTGCTGTTATAACAGTCACACCTGGAGTCGGGTGTGCTTCTTACATAATCCAGACCTGGATCAAAGGAAGAGATGCTGTGATAGAATGCTGCTGAGCCAGATTTTTGCCCTGAAAAAGAACTCTCACAAGCGTGCCGTATCAGATGCCTTTAAAAACAGTGCCGCCCTGCTCAACCTGACAGAAGGCCTCCGTTCACAGCTGAAACCTGCGCCCTCTGCATCTTTGATACTCTCTGCAAAAGAGAGTTGTGAAACATGCATGACTGGTTCTGCTACAAATAACCTGCCACCCTCTTGTAACAGGGAAAATACTTCCCTATAAAAACGAGCCTGCTCTGGGGTTTCATGAACCATCCAGAAGGCCAGGGCAAAATCAACTTTTTGATCTATACCAAGCCCAACGGCTGAGCATTTTTGAGGTATTATTTGATCTGTAAATCCAGCTTTTTGAGCACGCTTTAGAGTAATTTCCAACATTTTCTGCTGAAGATCAAGAGCTATAACCTTGCCAGTCGCACCCACGAGGCGGGCAAGGCCAAGCGAAAAATATCCCATGCCACAACCAATATCTAAAACCGTCATCCCTGGTTTGATATACCTGCCAAACAGGTCATCAGGTCTGTGCAGGAACTTACGAAATGGATTATCAAAGGTATATGCAAGCCACCATGGACACACATGTGGTTCTTTCATGCCCTCGCATCACCGATAAGAGCCCGCAGGGTTTTCAAATTCTCCCTGTCCTCAGCAAGGTCTTTCCCTTTTGGCGTTTCAAGGGTCATGGCATGGTTTTCAAACCTGGGATCATTTAGAAGAAAGCTGAAGCCTTCCAAGCCTATCAGTCCTTGACCAATATGCTCGTGTCGATCAACCCTTGAACCGAGTTCTTTTTTAGAATCATTGATGTGAAAAAAATGAAGACGGTCAATACCAATGGTCTTCTCAAATTCAGCAAAGGTTTTATCGTATGCTTTTTTATCGCGAATATCATAACCAGCTGCAAATATATGGCAGGTATCAAGGCACACGCCAATTCTGCTGGTAAACCTGGAATAATTCATTATATAAGCAAGTTCTTTAAAATCACTGCCAAGACTGGTGCCCTGTCCAGCAGTTGTCTCAAGGAGCACCATTACTTTTCCATCAGCCCCGGCCCTTGCAAATGATGCATCCAGATTTTTCACCACATTTTTCAAGCCCTCTTCAACCCCCACTCCTCCATGGCTGCCAGGATGGATAACTACCCATTTTATACCAAGCCTGTCACAGCGAAGGAGTTCATCACTAAAAGAGCAAATGGACTTTTCAACAAGGTCAGCTTTTGAAGTACCCAGATTTATCAGATACGAGGCATGAGAAGCGATCGGCAAATAAGGATTCTCAAACCATTTTACCTGAAACTGACAAATTTCATCCTCTGCCAATGGAGCAGAATTCCATTGACGCTGGTTTCTGGTAAAAATTTGGAGAGCCTCACCATTGACCCTGCCAATATCATCAAGGGCGTGATGAAGACCGCCAGCTATTGATTCATGAGCACCGAGTAGTGGCATATAGAGAATATTCCTTTCTTTTTATATAGCTATGTTTCTAAATCGAGCTTCCAATGCTTTTCAAGATAACCCAGGCCTGAATGATTGGTCAGATCAAGCTGAATGGGTGTGACCGAAATATAGCCCTGCCTGACAGCTTGTTCATCTGAGTTATCGTCACCTGTCCAGTGTACAGTGCCACCACCGATCCAATAATGTTTCCGCCCCCATGGGTCCTGATAATCCTGAATTGCGTTTTGATAGATGCGTCGTCCCTGTTTGGTATACCGTATGCCCTGAATTTCATCCAGGCTACGTTGCGGAACATTTATATTCAGCAAAGTATCACCTGGCAAACCATACTCAAAAACCTTTTGAGCAATTTTTCTGGCAACACCTGCAACAACGCTATAATCAAATGGAGCTTCACCTCCAAGGGAAAAAGCAAGGGAAGGAATCCCATACATGGTCCCTTCAACAGCTGCTGAAACTGTCCCTGAATAACTTATATCATCGCCAAGATTAGGACCTGGATTAATCCCTGAAACAAGCAGGTCGGGCTTTCTAGCTAATACCTTATTCATGCCAATAGTCACACAGTCAGTGGGCGTTCCATCAAGTGTGTAAACATGCTCTTCCAGCTGTCGCACCCTTAAGGGCCTGTTCATGGTCAAGGAGTGACTGACTGCACTGTTATCCCTTTCCGGGGCAACAATTACAGCATGACCAAGTGTTTGTACAGCTTCAAACAGGGAACGAATGCCTGGAGCATATACTCCGTCATCATTGGTAACGAGTATGAGAGGTTTTATCATTTTGATGGATGTAAAATATTATTTGCCTAAAATATGAGTTATTACAATAATGCTTCTTGTTTCAATTGTGAGTTAACCTTACTTTGTGACCAGTCAATCTTCCAGAAATTTGTTTAACATTTGCTACAGATAGTTTAAATTTTATAAACTGAAACCAAGTATATGTTTCCGAACAGTATTTGTGATCAAACCATAGATAATTCTTATGGAAGATACAGTTGATGACTCGCTATGAATGAACATGAAAAAATAAACTATATAGAGCTTCCAGCTAAAGACATTGGCAAAACAAAAAATTTCTTTCAGCTAGTGTTTGAATGGTCTTTTGAAGACTTTGGCCCAAAATATACAGCCTTTTCAAACCAGGGAGTTGATGGTGGATTTTATCACTCAGATAAAGAGTCAACAACCCAAAACGGAGGAGCATTAATTGTTTTCTACAGTCGAACCCTTGAGGCAACGCTTGATAAAATCAAACAAAATGGGGGGAGCATAACAAAGCCCATCTTCTTATTTCCTGGTGGTCGACGCTTCCATTTTAAAGAACCAAGTGGCAATGAATTTGCTGTATGGTCAGATACTGAGTTGTAAAGTGTAAACTGCTCTGCCAAACTCCTAATCATCATAGCTTTTCATGGTTTTATCTAAACCAAGGCTACCTTCCTTTAATTGTATATAACTCCATTTAGCTGGAGCTTGAAATGGCCGAAGCAACAGCCGCCTATAATATCTTTGCCGAAGCAGGGGTAATTTATGCTGATCATGCTTGTAAAGTGACAGGATTAGTCAGCAAAACAGAGTTTGTAGTGTCAGCCACTTATATACCTGTAATGAATACATAAGCAAAAACATACCGTGGTCTGGCTCCTCATAACTGCTTCTTACAAGTAACTGCTATTTCAACATTTTTTACAGGAGCATTCAAACAAAAAAGTTGAATCGCAGGCACCATAAATCTCCAATACAAGCCGTTTATCAGATAATTAAGAAAAACACTTATTTCAAAAATGAATAACAATAATTACAAAAGAACAGAACAAGATATACCCGAAAAATTACATATAATGCTGATGGAAGATGACAAGATGGTCAGTAGAATAACCAAAGAAATGCTTATCAGACTTGGGCATGAGGTCATTTTGGCTGAAGACGGAAAAGAAGCTGTCAGGCTCTTTTCCAAACTGCGCCATTCAATTGACATTATCATTATGGATTTATCCATTCCTCGGGGAATGGGGGGAATAGAGGCTGTTAAAAAAATCCATGAAATAGAACCTGATGCCAGGGTCGTTGTTTCAAGCGGCTACTCAGACGATGAAAGCATGGTAAATTTTGAGGCGTTTGGTTTCTGTGCCTCAATCACAAAACCATATAGATTACAAGATCTTGAATCAGTACTCTTTGATAAAGTCGATCAATAATGATATACTCATGCAATTTTTTAAAAAGACCACTACAAGACGATTTGAGTTCCGAATACTCTATATATAAATATGAATTACAGATAGAACTCATATATCTCGGAAATATCGGGGAAAAATGGAGCTGGAGCGCATATTATTCATATTGAAATTGACCGAAAAACAATAAAATGCTAAAGAAACTTCTGCAAACGTTACCTGCTCCCCCTTTTAACCTTAACAAACCATTGTTTTTAGACCGTGGCTTTCAAGATGCTCATCATGTCGCCAGATCTTTTAACCATAGCGAATTATTTTAGCTTTTTCCGAATTGCAGCTGCCCCTATCCTTGTAGTTTTAGCCTATAGAGGACAAGCCGACTGGTATCTTATCCTGTTGGCTGTTTCTATGTTTACAGATGCCTGTGACGGCTATATCGCCCGCAAAACAAATACTGTTTCAGACTTTGGGGCAAAACTGGACAGCTGGGGGGATTGGTTGACTTACCTAACCTTACCGCTTGGGGCACTCTGGTTATGGCCAGATATCCTCCGGCGAGAATTATATTATGTTATTCTGATTATGGGCTCCTATGCCTTGCCCATTCTGGTGGGGTTAATGAAATTTAAACAATTCCCAAGTTATCATTCCTGGTCAGGAAAATTAGCTGCTGTATCCATGTTTATCTCAGTCTTTATTCTTTTTCTCTTCGATATATCATGGCCATTTCATATCAGTGCAGCCATCCAGGCCCTTGTGGCCTGTGAAGAACTTGCAATCACTTTCAAGCTGAAAGAATATACATGTGATGTGCCATCATTCTGGCATTTGAAAAGTATCAAGACCAGCCAACCTGAAGAGTAGAAGCAAAAAACCTGGAGGAAATGTTTTTTGCTTCTACTGCCTCTACTTCAGAAGGAGAAATTAAAGAAGATTTTCAGGCTAAAGATTTGTTATGACAACCTCTAACATATCAAGTGTTTCATAGGTCAGGCCGCCTCTGGACAAATCATTTTTCTGTTGGAACTGATCAACAGCGACCAAAGTATCCCTGCCTACTATACCGTCAACCTCACCGGGACTGAATCCTTTTCCCTGGAGTGATTCCTGAATTTTCAAAACAACTTCTTTGCTCATGTTCGTCTCACATAATACAGGCTGCCAGGACATTTTCTCATCGCTCACCTTGACTTTTTTTGAAATTTTCTGCAGTTCTTCAGGGATGATGGTGCGTTTTTCCTTGGCCTCAGCCAGACGTTTCTTTATTTTGATAGTTTCATATTCCGCTGGAATC
>CAMYOP010000051.1 GCA_947260045.1 uncultured Desulfobulbaceae bacterium | reverse complement strand
TACAGAATCACCTTCTTTTACCAGTACCTCAAGGACAGTTCCTTGAATTTTTGAAAGCATTTTCAATTTTTCCCAAGGCTCGATGAAACCTGGGAGATTAATACTGTTTTTGATAGCCGCTTTTTTTGCCTGGAGAACGATAACGTTTACATGTGGCTTCTTGGCAGAGAGAGCCTTGGCCTGCTCTTCATCCAGCTGATTTTTTTTCTCCTGGATGGAGAAGAAAAGTCCAACAACTATTAAAATAGTCATGAGCAGCACCATGACAGGCAAAATTTGCCATATTTTTTTTAGTGGGCCACTGCCTTTTTCTTTATACTTTTTATCAGCTAGGTTTTTTTCCATTACGATATCCTATCAATAAGTAAATAATTTCTTATTGCGGTGACAGACCTTCCATGGCCTGGGTAAGTAACTTATGCAACGCTTCTTGAATTTCCTGTTCCGTTTGAAAACGCCCATCATACCAGGCCGATAAAACAATGAGATAAAGTGCGTAGAAATGTCCGACTATAAAGATAAGTTCCACATCATCCCGAAGTTCTTTTTGGGAAATAGCTGTTATGAGAATTTCACTGATCTCTGCAAGGTAACGTTCTTCCAGGCCCTTGCAGGACTCTTTGTTTGCAGCCTCGGGAAAAGTCATTTCTCTAGCTAAAATCCGGCCAAATTCATTATTTTTAGTAACATAACGAAACTGCGCCATAAAAAGAGTTTGCAGACGTTCAAGGAGGGAGGATTCCTGTTTGGCTTTTATTCGGACCTCATTAAAAACGTATTCTATCTCATCTTCACAAAAGGCCAGGAGGATTTCACTTTTTGTTTTGAAATAGCCATATATAGTCCCCTTACCTATCCGTGCCTCTTCTGCCAGATCTGAAACTCGGGTCTTATCAAAACCCTTTTCTGAAAAAAGCTTAATTGCAGCATCAATTATTGCCTGTCTGGTTTTCTGCTTATTTTCTTCTCGTTTTCCCACATCTATTCCAATTGTAAAAGTTGACCATGGTCGGTTATTAACACAGCAACCTTACAAGTCAATTAAAAATTGACCGTAGTCAACTTTTATGTGAACAAAATAATATACAATCTTTTAACGTGGCTCCCTTGACTTTGGCCCAGGAAAAAGCATAGAATTTCAAGTAGTAATAAATCGCCTGCAAACGTGCCTGTATGCCTAACTGGCCTACATTGCACACCATGTGCAAAACAAAAAAAAGGAATACAGATAAATTTTAGACAATGAATATTTTAACCGACTGAGGTTTGGTTACTTTCTCTTATTTAAACTTTTTTAAAGAAACAATTACGTTTCCTGCCCTTTTTCAAAATTTATAGGATAACCTATGCTTGAATCTCTCTTTTACCCAAACTCTATAGCTGTTGTCGGAGCTTCACGGACTCCTGGTAAAGTTGGACACGATATTGTTCAAAACTTAATAGATGGCAACTTTGATGGAACAATTGTACCCATTAATCCAACCACAGATACCATATGTGGCTTACCCTGCTTTAAAAGCCTAAAAAATTTCAGAGACGGAAATATTGATCTTTCCATAATATCTGTACCACGGGTTGCAGTATTGGAAAGTGTCAAGCAATCGATTCAGGCAGGCGCAAAAGCCATAATTATCATAAGTGCTGGCTTTAAAGAAACTGGACCAGAAGGCGCTGCTCTTGAGTTACAGGTGGCTGGAATCTGCGCTGCCAAAAAAGTAAGAATACTAGGTCCTAACTGCCTGGGCCTCATCAATACTGGTCATAAAATGAACGCCTCCTTTGCCGGTTCCATGCCTACTGGTGGAGGTATTTCAGTAATTTCGCAATCTGGAGCGCTCTGCACCGCCATCCTTGACCTTGCCAAAGGAAGACATCTAGGACTTGCCAAACTTATATCCATTGGTAATAAAGCTGATATCTCCGAAGTAGATATTTTGAAGACACTAGCAAATGATGAGCAAACAAAAGTAATTGTCGGCTATCTTGAAGATATTGCTGTTGGCGATGATTTTATAAAAGCTGCGGAAGAGGCATCTGTCAAGAAACCCGTTGTAATCCTCAAGTCAGGGACTACTGCCGCCGGGCTAAAAGCAGCGACCTCGCACACCGGCATCCTTGCCGGATCAGACACAGCCTATGGTGCGGCCTTTAAACGTTCAGGTGTTGTCAGGGCAGAACGCTTTGAAGCATTATTTGACTTTGCCACAGCCTTCTCCATGCAACCACTACCAGAAGGGAACCGTGTCCTCATCATCACCAATGCCGGCGGTCCTGGAACCATGGCTGCTGATTCCGTTGAACTTGCCGGCCTCAAAGTCACCGAACTTGAAAGCAATACTGCCTCGGCATTACGGGCAAAACTTCCTGCTGCTGCAAGTTTAGGAAACCCTGTAGACGTTCTTGGCGATGCTGATCCAGAACGCTACGTTGCAGCATTACTTGCTGGCCAGAATGATCCTTACATCGATGCCATTATTATCATACTTACTCCGCAAGCCATGACAAGACCTGCTGAAACAGCAAGGGCAATTGCCGCAAACCTTGATGGAAAAAAACCTGTGCTCGTTTCATTTATGGGTGGGCAATCCGTAATGCCAGGTCGGGAAGAACTGGTTTCTGCCGGTCTGCCAGACTATGAATCTCCTGAACGTGCCGTCTCAGCCCTCAAAGCTATGTGGGAATATGCCTCTTGGAAAAAAAGGCCACCCAGAATGGTTACCCGATTTCGAGTTAACCGTCGCCGGGTTGAGAGAATTATCAACAGGCGTTTGCGCACTGGCAGGACGCACCTGGGCGAAGTAAAAGCAAAAAATATTTTAAAGGCCTATGGATTCCAGGTACCTGATGGATATTTGGCAATCATGGCAGATGAGGCTGTGGAAGTAGCAGATCGCGTGGGCTACCCTGTTGCCATGAAGATTGTCTCCAAGGATATTGTTCACAAATCTGACCTTGGCGGGGTACGACTTAACGTGAAAAACTCCGAAGAAGTAAGAGATTTTTACGACCTCATGCTGCTCCGTATTAAGCAACGTGCCCCAAGCGCTGTCATTGACGGTGTCTATATTGAAAGAATGCTTGAT
Organism: uncultured Desulfobulbaceae bacterium; assembly: GCA_947260045.1. Taxonomy (GTDB): domain Bacteria; phylum Desulfobacterota; class Desulfobulbia; order Desulfobulbales; family Desulfobulbaceae; genus CAMYOP01. Next base: position 9,169 of record CAMYOP010000051.1, on the reverse strand, counting down.
CCTGGCATGGAAGTTATCATCGGCATGAGCAGAGACCAGCAATTTGGCCCAATGCTTATGTTTGGTCTGGGTGGAATCTTCGTTGAAGTAATGAAGGATGTCACCTTTCACCTGGCTCCTATCACTGAAGCTGAGGCCTTACAGATGCTCAAATCCACCAGGTCCTATGAAATTCTAAAAGGAAAACGTGGCCAAAAAGGCGTTGACCTTGTGGCAATTGCAAATGGTCTGCAGCGTATCAGCCAACTAACAACTGATTTTCCCCAAATTGCCGAACTAGACATCAATCCCTTCATAGTTGGCGGTGTTGGCAATGAAACATGGGCAGCAGATGCGCGTATTACCTTGAGACCTTTATCTAAATAGGAATATTTGTAATGAAATTTGAATATAACGATAACTGGCAAGAAGATTTTCAGGACATTATCACCACACCTGCTTTCGCAGTGAAACATATAAAACCAGGACACAGAGTATTTATTGGCACAGCCTGCGGTGAACCCGTAGCCCTTGTCAAGGCGCTCACCAAAAGAAGCAACGAACTTGCTGACGTTGAAATTATTCAACTGCTGGCCAAGAGTGATGCGCCCTATGCCCATAAAGACCTCATGGATCGTTTCCGTGTAAATAGTTTTTTCATTGGTAATGCAATCCGTGGACATATCCAGGAAGGTTTTGGTGATTACACCCCCATTCTTCTCTCTGATATACCAAGAATTTTCAGCTCAGGCAGGTTGCCCCTTGACGTTGTCCTTATCCAGGTTACCCCTCCCACCAAACAGGGGAAAGTGAGTCTCGGCATATCTGTTGATATTGTCAAGAGTGCTGCTGAAAACGGATCTCTTGTCATTGCCCAGGTTAACCCGCAAATGCCTTGTACCCACGGTGATTCTTTTATTGATGTCTATGATCTTGATTTTCTTGTCCCCTTTGATGAACCCATCCTGGAGCGGCAGCACTCTGAAGCCACGGACGTCACTTTGAAAATTGGCGAATATGTTGCAGGCCTTATTGAAGATGATTCAACTGTTGAATTTGGCATAGGCCGTATACCCCATGCCGTTGTTTCCTTCCTAAAGGACAAAAAAAATATCGGCATACATACTGAGCTAGTGACTGATTCCATTCTTGACCTGTATGAGTCTGGTGCAGTGACAGGTTCCAGAAAGTCCATGGATATAAATCGAATTGTCGGCAGCTTTGCCATGGGGTCCAAAAGGCTCTATGACGCCATTGATAACAACCCTGTCTTTTGCTTTCGATCGACTGAGCATGTTAATGATTCCTATATCATCAGCAGACAACATAAAATGGTAGCTATAAACATGGCTCTTGAAATCGACCTGACCGGTCAGGTCTGCGCAGACTCCATAGGCTCAAGGTTTTACTCTGGCATAGGCGGTCAGGTTGACTTTAATCGTGGTGCTGCCCTTGCCAAAGACGGGAAGGCTATAATAGCTTTGAAATCAACGGCCAAGGGCGACTCAATTTCCCGAATAGTTACTCGTCTGACTCCCGGCGCAGGCGTTGTCACCACTAGAGGCGAGGTCCACTATGTTGTCACAGAGTATGGCGTTGCCTATCTTCACGGAAAAAGTGTACAGGAAAGGGTTCTGGCACTCATTAGTATCGCTCATCCAGACTTCAGAGAACAATTGATAAAAGATGCAATTGAAGCCAAGTTTCTTCGGGAAGAAATGGCTGGTTTTGAAAAACGTATGATTATTGGCAGTGCTGAAATGAAGACATCGCTTCTGCTCGATGATGGCACCCAGCTATCATTTCGTCCCATTCATCCCACAGACGAACCTAATATGCGAGAACTGATGTATAAGCTTTCCCAGGAAACGCTTTACTATCGGTTCATGACATATCAAAAAACATTTACTCATAAACAAATCCAAGATTTTGTTTATATCGATCACCGGAAAGATGTTGCCATTGTCGGCACGGTACCTGAAGCCCATGGCGATGAAATAGTTGCTGTTGGCCGTTATTATTTGAATGAAAAAACCAATCGAGCAGAAGTGGCGTTTGTGGTTCATGATGACTGGCAAAACCGCCACATCGGTTCTTTTCTTTTCAATCATCTTCTCAGGCTTGCAAAGAGAAGCGGCATTGCTGGCTTTACAGCGGAAGTCTTACGTGATAACCGGCGCATGCAGGCAATCATCAATCATAGTGGTTACAAAGTGGAAAGCCATTACGAAGATGATGCCTACAGCTTTCAGATGGATTTTTAACCTAGTAGACAGACAATATGGGCCTTATAAACCTTTCTCTTTGAAAAAAGGCCCATATTTCATATCAATGTCCATGATATGTTTTGAGAACCATTCCCGCAGGTAGTTATATAGCTCCTGCGCCAAACCTTCGCTATCTCCAGAAAGCCTACCTTGCAACTCCTCTATATGCTTGCGGAAGCCATCGTGTTCTACTTTGTGTTCATCTAGTTGATCATAACCATGTTCCTGCATGGCTTTCTCTTCAGCAGCAAGGTGCGAATCTACATAGACCATGCATTCCTTGACAATTCTGTCCAGATCAACTTTGTTTTTTTTATCTCGCAAACCCTCAAACAGATCAGCAATAAGATTGACTATTTTTTTATGATCTTCATCAAAACTATCAATACCTGTGGAAAATGCCTCTCGCCACTTAATAATTGACATACATATTCCCTTTTATCTATTTATCTTGCGGGCTTTACAAATTATATCATTTTTTCCATGAGCCTATAAATTATTTTCTATTCATCATTTAAGAACAGTTACTGACCCTATCAAAAAACACACCACCTGCGGACATTAATGTAATGTATATATTCAAAAACTTACATAAATGTATCTTTTACACGGTGCACCTTCCTGCTTCTCTGCAACATTTTGATCAATTTTTGCTTTTATCACAGACACATAAAACAGCTAATTGAAACAGCATAGAACATGGCACATAAATTGAAATAACTGTTCCAAATTTATCAAACAAGAAAGCAACAAGACGTTTGATCTATCATTTTCAATAAGAAAGGAGCAAAAAATGAAAGAAGCAGTTAGATCCAAAGTAGCAGAAACAGTTATAGTGGCAACAATTATGCTGACAATGACAGGTGCAACGACCTGTTTTGCTGAAGAGTCAGCACCGGCCGCCATGACCGAAAGTCCTTATTCAGCCGACCTGAGTATTGGAGTGTACAGTCAGTATATCTGGAGGGGTTTTGAGTTAAGCAAGGACTCCGCTGTTATCCAGCCTTCAATGACAATCGCCTATGATGGTTTTGCTTTTAATTTATGGGGCAACCTGGACACAGATCAGGAAGGACTTGATGAAGGAAACTGGAATGAAACCGACATGACCCTTTCTTACGATGGCTCTGCAGGTATGGTTGGTTATGGTGTTGGCCTGATTTATTATGCTTTAGATGGCGCCGATGACACAATGGAATTGTATGGCTCAGTCAGCCTTAGTACAATACTGAGCCCAACATTGGCCATATATAGAGATTTTGATAATTACCCTGGATGGTATGCAACTCTGGGAGTAAGTCATTCATTTTCATTTACCGACGAGATTGCTTTAGATCTTGGTGCGCAGGTAGGCTACCTTGATGACGATAATGATTACAGTGAATTCCATGACGGCCAGCTGTCAGCATCTATCTCCATCCCTTTAACAGAAAACGTCACTCTCACACCAGAACTTTACTACTCATTTGCTCTGTCCAGTGAAGCAGAAGACCTCATCGAATCTGCCAGCTTTGATGGTGACGACTCATCTTTCATCTATGGCGGAATCTCCCTGAGCTTTGCCTTTTAAACCCACGATTTTCTCTTCACCCAATCTTCTTTTTAAGCCGATCCGTCCTGGGTCGGCTTTTTTTATTCACAAAAACAAATTAATTTAAGCTTGCACATTTCCTTGACCTGCATATAGTTAACTGGTCAACATTTACGAGGTTAAATATGTCTGAACAGAAATGCGAGCCTTTTTTACGGCTCATATACCTTATGGGCCAAGATTTGCGTAACCATGCAGAAAAAATCCTTAGCCCCTATCAGGTAACCCTGGAACAATTTCAAATTCTAAAATCACTTGACATAACTACTGGTTATAGTCAAAGAGTACTAGGCGACGCAGTATCTAAAACACCAGCAAATGTAACCAGGATTCTTGACAGGCTTGAAGACAAAGAAGTGCTTATACGGAAAGATCATCCCGAGGACAGGCGCACCTCACTTGTTTTTCTCACCCAAAAAGGTCAGGCAATTGTCGAAGAAGCCATCGGCGTATTTGATTCATTTTCGAGACAGATAACAAGTGGCATCAGCGAACACGAACAGGCAACAGTCAGAGATGCCTTTACAAAAATGTCTCTCAATATGAATAAAATATCTACAGACAAATAATCATGAGGTGCTTTGTGAAAATATATATATGGTTCCTTTTTTTCTTATTATTCCCAGCCTTGGCTTACGCACAAGGCCCTCCTCCTGCAAATGTCGTGGTCACGACAATTGGTGAAGAGAATAACGCTGAAAACAGGCCATTTATTGGCGTCATCACCTTTGATCGCATCAGTCGGGTATCTTCTGAGATTCAGGGTCTTATTGCAAAGGTTCATGTCAGAGAAGGTGACCATGTTGACGAAGGGAGCGCACTCATTGATCTGAACACAGATACACTCCAAAAAGAAATAGAAATCGCCAAGGCAAGAATCGAACAGATAGATTTGCGCATCCAACAGGCTGATAAAAATTACAAACGACTGGCTGACTTATATAAAGAAAAAGCTGTTAGCGAAAGAGAGTACGATTCAATTTATTTTGAACGTCATGACCTATTGAAAGAAAAACAAAGAGCGACCCTTGAGATGGAGAAGCTGGTACTTGATAGAAAAAAAAGTACAATAAGGGCGCCGTTTGCAGGGGTCATCTTGCTAAAAGATGTAGAAAAAGGTGATTGGGTACAAAACGGCAGGGAGCTTTTTCGTCTCGCTTCCAGTTCGGATGTCATTGCAAAAATCGCAGTAACTGAAACTCTTCTTCCCTTTATTAAAAAAGATGCAAAGGTTGTCATTTTTATTAATTCAGTTCAAAAAGAACTCAACGGTACAATCCTTGGTATTGCCCCAAGCGCTGACCCAAAAACCAAAAACATTTTTGTTAAAATCAAACTCCCCTACTCTCCCTCTTTGTACGAAAACCTAAGCGTAACCGCTTACTTACCAACGAGCAAAGAAAGAACACTTCTGACAGTACCAAGAGACGCCCTGGTTAATTTTCAAGGAAACGATATGGTCTATGCCGTTCAGGATGACAAAGCGGCGCCCCTGCCAATTAAAATCCTGACCTACCTTCACGATAAAGTCGGAATCGAAAGCATGGCTTTAAAAGTCGGCATGAAGGTGGTAATCGAGGGGAATGAGCGTTTGCGCCCAGATCAAGCTGTTGTCATCGTTGGAGAGAAATAGTGGATCTCGTCAAACAATCCATCAACAAACCCGTTTCTGTTGCTGTCGGGGTAATTCTCATTGTTCTTTTTGGCCTCATCGGCCTCAACAAATTACCCGTACAATTAACTCCTGATGTCGAAACACCACAAATTTCTGTGAGCACCAGCTGGGGTGGTGCAACTCCCTATGACATAGAAAAAGAAATCATTGAGTTACAGGAAGAAGCGTTAAAGGGTCTGCAGGGACTCACGAAGATGGAAAGTTCTTCGTACAATAGTCGCGGAGAAATCACCCTGTCCTTTGAACTTGAAACAGATGTTGATGCTGCACTCCTTCGTGTATCAAACAAATTAAACGAAGTTCCCAGCTATCCGGTCAACGTTAACAAACCAGTCATTGAGGCAGCTGGAGCACAGAGTTCGCCTGTGATCTGGATGATGCTGAAGACAAAGCCTGAAAACAGCAAACACATCAGTCGATTCCGCACCTTTTTTGAAGATGATGTCAGGCAGCATATTGAAAGAGTGAAAGGGGTCGGCTCTTTATTTGTTTTTGGCGGCACTGAAAACGAGCTGCATATTACAATTGATGCCCAGAAGATGGCGCGTCATAATATCACCATTAAGCAAATTACCCAGGCTGTGCGTGGGGCAAATAATAATATCTCTGCAGGAGTTCTGGAAATTGGCCGAAAAAATTTCCGTATAAGGACAGTCAGCCAGTTGCAAAATCCACAAGATGCCATGGATATCGTTATTTTTGACGATGGCCTCAAGCGTGTTTTTCTAAAAGACGTTGCCACGGCCACACCTGGCTACAAAAAAGAAGACGTTGCGGTACTCCATAACGGTACAGACGTTGTTGTCATTGGCGTTCGCAGAGAAAAAGGTGCAAATGTTATAGCCCTCAGTGATCGTCTGGAAAAAGAAATAAACAAGCTCAATGATTCGCTCCTGAAAAAGAACGATCTCTATATCGACTGGGTCTATGATCAGCGCCCCTACATCAATACCGCCATTTCCATTGTTAAAAAGAATGTTTTGATTGGTGGGCTTCTGGCGATTTCTGTACTTCTCCTGTTTTTAAGAAGTATTACCTCAACCATAACAACAGCAATAGCCATACCCATATCAGCCATAGGCACCTTTATATTTTTATGGCTTCTTGGTCGCAACCTAAATGTAGTCAGCCTGGCTGGAATCTCCTTTGCTGTTGGTATGTTGGTAGACAACTCCATTGTTGTTCTCGAAAATATCGACAGGCACCGAAAAATGGGCAAAGATGCCTTTGCTGCCGCCTATGAGGGAACCCAGGAAGTCTGGGGTGCCATTCTTTCCTCCACGGCAACCACAGTGGCTGTCTTCCTGCCAGTTATATTTATCCAGGAAGAGGCTGGCCAACTGTTTCGAGACATTGCCATTGCCATTACTTTCTCGATCATCCTGAGCCTGTTTGTCTCAATCTCAGTCATCCCCTCTCTTATTCATCAGTTTTTCAAAAGAAAGAAACAGTCAAAGCCAAATCGATTTCAGACATCAAGAGTAGGATCCTTTTTTGCTGACAAACTTCTAAGGCTCAGCAATTTCTGCCTGAAAAATGTAGGCACCAGGCTGATTACGATCGTTAGTTTCACCGCACTGTCAGCCATTCTGGTCATCTCACTCATGCCTCCTGCAGAATACCTTCCCCAGGGGAACAGGAACCTGATATTAAACATTCTGATTCCACCACCTGGTTACTCAGTTTCAAAGTTTAAATCTATTGGTGAGTATATCTACAAGGAAGCAGAGCCGTATTATAAAGAAGAAGGCAAGGACAACATATCCCAGATTAAACAGATGTTTTTTGTCGGAGCTGACAGGTTTACCCTTTTTGGCGGGCTCAGTGCTGACGACACGAAAGCCAGGGGGATGATGCCCCTCTTTAACCGCATCATGAATTCAATTCCTGGTTTTTTCGGCGTTAGTATCCAGGCAGGAATATTTGAGGCTGGCATCGGTAAAGGCAGGACCGTTGATGTCAATATTTCTGGAAATAATATCCAGGATATTGTTGGCACCTCAATGCAACTGTTTGGCCAAATCAGCGGCCAGCTCCAGGGTGCCCAGGTAAGGCCTATACCATCCCTTGAAACAAGCTACCCTGAAGTTAAAATTATTCCAGACAAAGCTAAACTTGTTGCCAACGGCCTCTCCGAAGAAGACCTGGGAGTTTATGTTGATATCCTGATGGACGGCCGCAAAATTGACGAATACAGACCTGAAGGCATCAAGCAGATAGATATGATCCTCAAAGGCGGTGATGAAAAGTACCAGACACCTGAAGAGATCATGAATGCCACCATTGTCAATAGTTTTGGCAACCTGATACAGATTGGCGATGTCTCCTCACTGGAATATTCTCAAGGTATGCCCCAGATTAACCATCTTGAAAGAAAACGGACCATTACCCTCCAGGTAACCCCGCCCCTTTCGATACCGCTACAAACTGCCATGGAAACCATCCAAAACAAGATTGTTGCTGACATGGAGAAAAACGGGCAGCTCAAAAATGTTGAAGTTGAAATTGGCGGCAATGCAGACAAATTACAGGAAACCAGGCTTGCTCTCCAGTGGAACCTGCTGCTGGCCCTTCTTATAACCTATCTGCTGATGTCAGCCTTGTTTGAAAACTTTATTTATCCGCTCATTATTCTGTTTAGCGTTCCCCTGGCTGCAGCTGGTGGTTTTATTGGTTTGCAGGCAGTAAACACCTTTGTTGAGCCCCAGGGCTTTGACGTGGTGACCATGCTTGGCTTTATTATTCTGGTTGGCACAGTGGTGAATAATGCCATCCTGATTGTGCATCAATCGCTAAACAATGTGCGCTATAACAATATTACTGGCATCCCTGCAATTTCAGATGCTGTTAAGACCAGAATTAGACCCATTTTCATGAGCGTTTCCACAAGTGTTCTTGGCATGATGCCTCTTGTATTATCCACCGGATCTGGTAGTGAGCTTTATAGGGGTTTAGGCAGTGTTCTTCTTGGCGGGCTCGCCATGTCGACCATGTTTACCCTCTTTGTAATTCCATCGCTTCTTGCTTTTTTTATCAAATACGAACACGTGCGTACCAATGAAACTATTTAAAATTATATTTGTATTTCTCCTCTTGTGGCCCCATAGCCTCTATGGAATTACTCTGCCTGAACTCCAGACAAAATCTTTGCAAAACAGGTCCCTTATCGAGAAATACAGGACAAACCTTGAAATTCAGCAAAAAAACATAGAACTTGCCAAGGCAAACTTTTACCCAAGTCTCGACCTCTCGCACACAATGACCAGCCTTGATCAGGATACAGTATTTGAAGACAGTGAACACAGTATCTTTCAAGGAGCAATTACCTGGAATCTCTTTGCTGGTTTTTTCGATAAACATAGTCTTGATGCTGCCACATCACTAGCATCTGCTGAATCACTACAACTTGTGTCAGCCAAACAAAATCTGCTCTTAACTGTTACCTTGCGCTACCTTGAAGTATATGGACTCAGAGGTGCACAACAAGTTGCTTCAGACATGTTTCAGGCATTAAAAACCATCCACAGTGACACCAAGCACCGTTTCACCGTAGGAATGATTAATAAAAATGACTTGCTGAAAGTACAGGTTGATCTGGACAACGCTGATATTGATCATCAAAAGTCTATTGCAGCTACACGCAAAGCTGTTCGTAAT
>CAMYOP010000050.1:7403-19671 GCA_947260045.1 uncultured Desulfobulbaceae bacterium | reverse complement strand
AAGACTTGCAAGCAATCCTCGCTTAAAGGCAACCGAAATAATTTCCCTGACAGGTGAAAACCTGTCAGGGAATCTGGAAACCTTTATGAGGCAGTAATATGACAGAAAATAAAATCCACAAAACCTATACCACCATTTCAATTCCACCAAACGGAATGGTTACAGCAGAAGATTTGGAAAAAATTGTCGCCATCGCCAAAAAATATGATGTACCGACAATGAAAATTACCGGGGCGCAGCGAGTCGCTTTTCTCGGCATGGAACCTGGTCAGCTTTCAGCAATGAAAAAAGAGCTCAATATTCCAGACAAGCCGCCCCATGCACGTAATCGTCTCCACCATGTGCAAACCTGTCCCGGGTCCATTTGGTGCAAGTACGGCCAGCAGGATTCTCTTGCTCTGGCTGATCGTTTACGTGATCTTGAGCTCAAAGGTCCCTTACCGTACAAGGTAAAGGTCGGCATCTCCGGTTGTCGCATGTGTTGCTGCGAATCTTGGGTCCGTGACGTTGGACTTGTTGGCAATAAATCAGGATGGCGTCTAATTTTTGGTGGTAATGCTGCAGGCAAACCACGCATTGGTGAAATCGTTAGTGAAAAATTAAGTGAAGATGAAGCAGTAGCGCTTGTTGAGAAATGTCTTAATTTTTATATAGAGAATGCAAAATACAAAACAAGAAGCGCTCGTTTCATGGAACGATTTGGAATTGAAGAACTGAAAAAGGGAGTGCTTGGGTAATACATATAATCTTATTACCTGGAGAGGTCTATTATGCAATGCCCTGGACAAGACAGCCGATACTGGAGTGGTGAGGATGTACATGAATCACCTTGCCCAAAATGCGGTCACATTATCGAGTTTTTTAAAGACGACAGTCAACAAAAATGTAGAAACTGCGGTCATCGCCTCCTCAACCCGAAAATGGATTTTGGTTGTGCTTCCTATTGCCCCTATGCAGATCAGTGCCTAGGCTCTATGCCTCCTGAAATGCTTGAAAAAAGAGATGATTTATTCAAAGACCGGGTGGCCATTGCCATGCGTAAATATTTTGGTACAGATGCACGGCGAATCAAACACGCCATGCAGGTAGGCAGTCATGCAGAAGTGATTGGCAAGGAAGAAAAGGGAAATATGGCCGTCATTATGGCTGCTGCACTCCTGCATGATATTGGCATCAAAGTTTCAGAAGAGAAATATGACTCCTCTGCACCTCGTTATCAACATCAGGAAGGACCACCAGTGGCTCGTGATCTTTTAGAAAACCTGAAAGCAGAAAAAGAACTGATTGACGAGGTTTGCGATATTATAGGACATCATCATAGTCCCAGACCTGAGGAAAGCATCAACTTCAAAACAATCTATGATGCTGACCTCATTGTTAATTTCAGTGAAAAATATCAAGATTCAGCCCCAACAGCTGAAAAACTCAATAGTATTTTAGACACCTCTTTTCTAACCCAAAGTGGACGTAGAGAAGCTAAAAAAGTTTTGTCCCGATATATTCAGTGACAGACAAAAGCAGATTGCAACAGGATGTAAATATGGAAAATGTACGTAAAATAATTGAGATAGATGAAGATCTCTGTACTGGTTGCGGAGAATGTGTACCAGATTGTGCCGAAGGATCACTTGAAATTATCGATGGTAAAGCAAAACTCGTTGCCGATAAACTATGCGACGGTCTGGGTGCCTGTCTTAAATCATGTCCAACTGGAGCACTGACAATCATCGAACGCCCGGCTGATGCATTCGACGAGGAAGCCGTAGAAAAATTTCTGGCAGAAAAAAAGAAAAAAGAAACTGCACCAATTGGCGGAGGTTGCCCTTCTGCCCAGATTCAGATGCACGGTGAATCATCACCGTGTCAGAGTGCAAACCAGCCAATTATGCAAAGAGACAACGCACTGACACACTGGCCTATTCAAATTCGACTGATACCTGCATCAGCCCCCTTTCTGGAAAATGCTGATATACTGGTGGCAGCTGACTGTGCGGCTGCAGCCTATGCAAATTTTCACCAGGAATTTTTACAGGGAAAAGTTGTCATGATGGGTTGTCCCAAATTTGATGACGCTGAAATGTATGTAGATCGTTTTGCAGAAATACTGGAAAAAAGAACCATTAAGTCGCTGACAATTCTCATCATGGAAGTGCCATGTTGTTCGTCCATGTTGGCAATTATCAAACAGGCTCGGGACAGAGCACGGTCATCAGTCGAGGTCCACCAAGTTGTTGTGTCTGTCCAGGGTAACATTATCAACGAACAGACCTGGTAACGAAAACCTCTCTTATTGTCGGTGCCGCTTCAATCGGCGGTGCCGATACCAAAGACCAAATCCAAAGAGCAGTACCCCCACAGCACTCACTAAAATTTTGGCCTCCAGAACATCAATTGTGAGCATGGCCTTGACCATTAATAAGAGTCCTATAACAATCAGAACCCAGTCAGTGAGGATATTGATCATTGTGTTAAGAAACTGCATTATTTTATGAAAAATATTCATCAGGTTTTTTCAACAAGATAATAAACGCCATCTCCCCTCTTCTCTTTGACTAGAACAGAACCGTCATTTACACTGACAACCCTGTCCATTCTTTCAGCAACGGAATGGTCCACAACAAAATATATCTTTTTACCATAGCGCATTCTTTTTAGACGTAACCTTACGTCTTTATAGCCTAATCAACAATCTCCACGATAATCAATCTTGTCTTTTCTTTCTATATTATCCATTGATTTGTCTCTTGCTTGAGGTGTATTATCTTAGTGAGAGATTCTATCTAAGCAACAGTGGTTGAAACTAAAAAAGGAGTCTTCAATGAGTGAACTTTGCGGAGTGTGTAATAAAAAGACTAAAGATCCGGCAAAATGTAAAAGTTGTGGCAAATCATATTGTTCCAAATGTCAAAGTCCCTCAACCAAACAAAATTTTTGCAAAGAATGCGTCAGCATGGAAGGGATGATTTCTAAGAAATAATCCTTTGATTCATAATGACCACACAAGCCACGTCAGACTGTGTGGTCATTATTATTAGGCCATTTTGCCCCTGTACGCTCTGTTGAGCGCACTGAGCAGAGCTTTTATTGAAGCAATAATGATATCCGTATTTATCCCGGCACCCCAATACTGCTGCCCCTCATCTGTTGAGACCATTATATAGCTCACTGCCCTTGCAGCTGATCCGCCGGTCAGGGCATGTTCATGATACGAAACCAATGAAAAAGAAAGATCTGCATTCTTTCGAAGCGCTTCACAAAATGCATCCATTGGACCGTTTCCGGTTGCCTGTAGTTTTTTCTCTATACCATTCACATAAATAACAGCTTCAATTTTAGCAGTAGAAAGTTTTTCCTGTTTATCGATATGACGTTTGACAACATTAAAACTTTTCAGTTCAAACAAAGAATCAGCCAGCAAATATTCTTTTTCAAAGGTTTTGTAAACCATTTCTGAAGGCAGTTCACCACCGGTTGAATCAGAAATTTCCTGGACGATTGCACCAAACTCAGTGTGCATCTCTTTAGGCAGCTTAAAACCAAAACTCTTATCCATAACATAAGCAATCCCACCTTTTCCTGACTGGCTATTAATCCTGATAATAGATTCATAGCTTCTGCCCACATCTTCAGGATCTATGGGAAGATACGGAACAGCCCACAAGCCGTTTTCTGACTCTTCACTGGCAACGATACCTTTGTTTATAGCATCCTGATGGGATCCGGAAAAAGCTGTGTAGACCAATTCACCTGCATAGGGATGTCTTGGATGAACCGGAAGCTTCGTACAGCGTTCATACACATTTATAACTTTATTAATATTTGAAAAATCAAGACCAGGATCAACACCCTGACTAAACATGTTCAAGGCAAGGGTCACGATATCCACATTTCCGGTTCGCTCGCCGTTTCCAAACAACGTTCCTTCAACCCTGTCAGCACCTGCCATAAGAGCAAGTTCTGTCGCGGCAACGGCTGCACCTCTATCGTTGTGGGCATGGAGGCTGATAATTGCCCCTTCTCTATTCTTCATATTGCGGATAAACCATTCAATCTGATCCGCGTAGATATTGGGAGTTGCCATCTCCACGGTTGCGGGCAGGTTTATTATCACGGGGTGAGTAGATGATCCCTCCCATTCGTCCATGACACGCTCACAAATTTCAAGTGCAAATTCAAGTTCAGTGCCGGTGAAGCTCTCTGGAGAATATTCATAGCGAATATCTGTTTCCGTCTTAGCCGCCTCTTCTTTTATAATACGCGCACCTTCAACCCCCAGAGCAATGATCTCCTGCCTTCCCATTTTAAAGACCACTTCACGCTGCAGAGTTGAAGTGGAATTATAAAGATGAACAACGGCTTTTTTAGCACCACACAGGGCTTCATATGTTTTTTTGATCAGATGACTCCGTGATTGGGTCAAAGCCTGAATCACAACATCATCTGGAATAAGATCGCGCTCAATCAGCAAACGGGTAAAATCGTATTCGACTTTTGATGCAGATGGAAAACCAACCTCAATCTCCTTAAAGCCAATATCAACCAGCAACTGGAACATCTCAATTTTTTCTTCCAGGTTCATAGGCTGCATCAACGCCTGATTTCCATCACGAAGGTCTACACTGCACCACAACGGAGCTTTGCTGATGGTATTATTGGGCCAGGTGCGGTCTGGAAGGGAAACCGGCCTATAAGGACGATATTTATTTAATGCATTCTCATTCATCATCTATCTCCGATACGATAAAAAAAAAGCCACGATTCTCGAGGAACCGTGGCTTTATGAATTTGTTTGTTCTTCCAAATCAGAACAATCTCCTCCGCTTGGCCACAGTTCGCCTGTATGCTCCAGCTAGTAAGAGTAGTGATAGTAGAAAGTGTGATATGTTCATAATTTCCTGATTTCGTGAAAGTTACAGCAAGCATTTTATCTCGGTGCGGATATTTGTCAAGGAGGAATGCCTTAGTCGCCTGAAAAAAAATTAGGACAGCAGCCAACAAATAGTGTAAGCTTATAAAATTAGGATCACCTAACGAGTTAACGAAACAAACCTGGAGGTATTTTTCATGGCCCAAGTCAACATGCGCACGATGACAGTAAACCAAAGTGGAACTATTGCTGCTGTCAAAGTAAACGGAGAACTCGGGAGACGAATCAGAGAGATGGGGTTGGTGCCAGGAACAAAGATCACAATCCAGTTACGTGCCCCCTTAAACGATCCTGTCGCCTTGCGAGTTATGGGTGGAACCTTAACCTTGCGTAATAATGAAGCTGATTTCATTCAGGTAAGTTTGGTACATTGAAATTTATAATTAGGGTATAACCTTATCAACCACACAGAAATATTACCAATACGGGGTCATTTGTGCTGGAAAATACGCCAAACAGTACAAGTAATTCCGCACGCAATAGTTAGTCCTCATTGACTTTTTCTTTTTCAACTGATCGTAAATACGCGTGCCACATTTTGTATCTCAAATAATTACCCTCTCCCAGACAACCCTTAACGAGTATGCCCCTGAAACCATTTTTTTTTAAAATTTTACCTTGCCCTGCAAATGTTTTTACCCTTCATGCTATCTTTACTTTTTTTATAAAATACTAAAAATTTCATTGACCCCAATTAAACTTTGGTGTACCTAATAAATATAACTTTTAAAGATCTATGAACTTGAAGATTCCCTCACAACTCCTCTCTTGTCTCTTCAACCGGCAGCAATGCCGGTTGAAAACTCCTTTAGAACGTACCGCCCCCCAGCCCTTGTCGCAAACATTCTCGGGCAGGCTCAAGGTATGTAAAATATCAGGTGATCGAAAGTTATGTGCCAGAATGGCCAATCTAGGATTGTTGCCAGGCTGTGAAATAGAACTTCTTTGTCCATCCCGTGGTCATCAATGTATGGTGAAAGTAAACGGGGGAACATTGAGCCTTGATGAACCTTGTGCCCAAAATATATTGGTAATGCCAGTGTAATATTTTTTTGCGATCATTTTTAGTTTCACCTAAAAATATAAACCATCCCAAACATGCTTCTCGTCAATTAAAGCATGAAAACAGAAGGAGATTACCATGGATAATTTTTTAACTATTTTGATTGTCATACTCTGCGCTCTCTGGGTAGGCAGAAAATTCCTGAGCACGCTGCAACCAGGAGGCGGCTCATCTTGCGGTTGCGGATGCACGAGATGTGATTCTGATACAGAAAATTCTTCAAGCTGCAGTCCAAACCTTCAACCTCCCTCACCAAAAAAATAAGGAAAAGAGTTCATGAAAGATCAGGTCCATATTGCACTTGCGGGCAATCCAAATGCCGGAAAAACTACTCTTTTCAATTTTCTGACAGGAGCCCGTCAACATGTTGGTAATTATCCTGGTGTTACAGTGGATAGAAAGGAGGGAAAGTGCCAGCATAAGGAACAAAACTTAAGCATTACAGACTTACCGGGGACATATTCTCTCACTGCCTACTCATCGGAGGAACTGGTAGCTAGAGACTATATAGTTCATGAGAATCCTGAGGTTATTATCGCCATTGTTGATGCTTCAAACCTGGAAAGAAATCTTTACCTTACCTGTCAGTTTCTCGAAATGGGCCTCCCTCTGGTTCTTGGTCTCAACATGATCGATGTTGCAAAAAGTAGAGGGATAGAAATAGATGCACCAAAACTCTCTTCCTTACTTGGTGTACCAGTTGTCCCGATCATTGCACGCTCGGGTAAAGGTGTGGAAAAACTTCTTGATGCAGCCCTTACGGTTGCAGGTAGTAGCAAAACATCAGAACCTCTCAATTTGAGCTATGGAGATGATCTGGATATTGCCCTGCAAGAAATAAGTGCAACCATAGAAGAGAATCAACTCCTGACAGACAGGTACCAGGCGCGCTGGACTGGCATCAAAATACTTGAAAATGACGAACAGATTCTTGAAAAAATAGATTCTGTTAATCCCGGCCTTGGCAAAATACTCCTTGCTCGCACCCAGACAGTTTCAGAACACCTGCAGAAAACACTTGAGATGTATCCAGAATCATTAATTGCTGATCATCGCTATGGCTATATAAAATCAATAATCAGGCAGGGTGTAATAACTTACGGTAATGATACAGACAGACTCTACACCTCTGACAAAATAGACAAAGTTCTCACACACCGTCTCCTTGGCCCCGTCATTATGGGTCTGGTCCTCTTTGGTCTCTATACTTTTACATTTGGATATAGCGAAATACCTGTCGGCTGGATGGAAAACCTGTTTGGCTTTCTCGGAGAACTGGCTCATAGTACTCTTCCTGACGGTGCATTTAAATCAATGGTCATTGCGGGTATCATTGATGGCGCAGGTGGAGTTCTCGGTTTTGTCCCCATCATTATGTTCATGTTTTTTGGCATTGCCATCCTGGAAGATTCAGGATATCTGGCCCGGGTCGCTTTCATGATGGATAGAATATTTCGCATGTTTGGTCTTCATGGATCATCTGTGATGCCCTTTATTATTTCTGGAGGAATAGCTGGTGGCTGCGCAGTTCCTGGTGTCATGGCCGCGAGAACTCTACGGTCACCCAAAGAGCGTATGGCCACCCTGCTTACGGTTCCATTTATGAATTGTGGAGCAAAACTTCCTGTCATAGCCTTGCTCATTGGTGCATTTTTTCCATCCCATAATGCCTTGTACATGTTCTTAGCTACCTTGATTGCCTGGATATTTGCGCTGCTTGCAGCAAAATTTCTCCGCATGACAATCCTCAGGGGTGAATCGACTCCATTTGTCATGGAACTCCCCCCTTACCGCTTTCCAACAGCAAAAGGTATCTTTATTCATACCTGGGAGCGAACCTGGCAATATATTAAAAAAGCAGGGACCATCATCCTGGGTATTTCAATAATACTCTGGGCGATGATGACCTATCCTGGCCTACCCGATAGTGAGAATCAACGTTTTGACCAGATGCGACAGTCCATTGAAGCAAGCTTTTCCCCTGAGACGCTGCTGGAAGTTCGCAGTGAAACAATAGAAAGTCAAAAAGCGCATCAACTGTCTCGTGAGCTATCCCTGATTGAAAGCAGACAGGCAGCAGCAACCTTAGAGAATTCAATAGCTGGCCGGGTCGGCAAGAGTCTTGAATCCATAACGCGCTTTGCAGGCTTTGACTGGCGAACAAACATTGCCTTGATCGGAGGTTTTGCAGCCAAAGAAGTAATCATATCAACCCTTGGCACAGCCTACTCTTTAGGAGAAGTTGATCCAGATGAATCTTCATCACTCAAAAGCAGACTACGAAATGATGCAAACTGGAATCCAATCGTCGCCCTTGGTGTTCTTGTTTTTATCATGTTTTACGCCCCATGTTTTGTCACCTTGGTCTGTATCGCAAGAGAAACACAATCCTGGCGCTGGGCTGCATTTTCCATGGGATTTAACACGGTCATTGCCTTTACTCTGGCAGTACTCCTGTATCGGGCCGGAGGTGCTTTTGGTATTATTTAAACGATATGATGGGTAAAAAAGAGAAGGGAAGAGACAAAAAAAGAGTAGGTAACTTGTTTTTACGAGTTATTTTTTTCAGGATAGAGCTGGTAAAGACCTTCACTGCTGGCAGGGCTTATTCCACGTTCTGTGATAAGACCTGTGATAAGTCTTGCTGGCGTTACGTCAAAGGCTGGATTGGCAGCTGGAGTTTTATCTGTAACAATTTTTACTTTATCAACAGTGCCATCTGGCCTTTTACCACGAACCCACAAAACTTCGTCAGCACTGCGCTCTTCAATGGGGATTCCTTCAAGTCCATTTGAAATTTCCCAGTCAATGGTAGACCCAGGAAGGCAGACATAAAAAGGTACATTATTATCAAAAGCGGCAAGTGCTTTCAGGTACGTTCCGATTTTATTACAGACATCACCCGTGTATGTTGTTCTATCAGTACCAACAATACAGATATCGATCATCCCTCTCTGCATGAGATGACCACCGCTGTTATCAGTAATGAGGTGATGGTCAATGGACTGGGCTGAAAGTTCCCAGGCAGTTAGACTTGCACCCTGATTACGCGGCCTGGTTTCATCAACCCAGACATGGACAGGAATACCTGCTTCATCAGCCTTAAAAACGGGAGCCAGAGCAGTTCCCCAATCCACGGTCGCCAGCCATCCTGCATTACAATGAGTTAGTATCTGAACAGGGTCTTTTGCCCCTTTTCGCTGCCAGATATCTTTAATAAGTTCCAAGCCATGCAGGCCTATATTTTCGTTGGTCTGTACGTCTTCCTCACAAATTCGAGCTGCTTCCTGGTAGGCAATTTCCAGACGTTCTGCTTCAGGATATTCTAATAATTGATTTTCAAGTTGATCCACTGCCCAAGCTAGATTGACGGCAGTTGGTCGCTGGGCTTTCAGTGTTTTTGCAATATAGGACAGGTGAGAATCCGTTACCCCATCAGCCAGACCAAGGCAGACACCATACGCTGCCGTGGCACCGATAAGGGGTGCACCACGAACCAGCATATCCTTAATGGCCAGGCAAGCATCCTCCAGAGTTTCCAGGTTTGCGATTACAAACTCATGGGGCAGACGTGTCTGATCGATTATCTGAACTCGCCGTTTATCATCAGCGAGCCAGATAGATCGATAATGGCTTCCATTAATCTTCATGAATAGAGAAAAGGAGACAGTAAATTACTATTCAACAGAACAATAAGTACTGAAAAATCAGTTAATTCGTTTTGGGATGTTTAATAAGATGAGGTGCCCAGAATATCATACCGCGGGCTTCAGCCTCATCGATAAAAGATTCACCACTCCATTCTTTTGTCTGATCATAATAACCGGCACGCATAACCTTTAAGGTAACTTTACTTCCTTCAGTTACCACATCGTCATGGACAATACGTACGCCCTGAAAAGGCGTATTACCTAAATAAATCCATTCAGGAATTCTTTCCTGCTCAGGAGATGTCATTTTTAAAATAACATGAGCTCCTTCGGGTTCAGAGTTCACTTTAAAATTAACATCCTGCAGCGAGCCACAAGCAGTAACGCTTACTGCCAAGCAAAGCAGAAATGCTAATTGGGTAATCTTTTTAAGAGACTTCCTATAGTTTTTCACATGTACCATCTGCCCATCACCTCTTTTCTAGGTCCACTTTAATTGGTTGTGCATTATCAAGTGCGTCTTCACGGTTGTCGTATCGTTTATTTACCCACAGGGAGGTGATCTTTTCTTCATGACCCTGTTTACGAAACTGTACAGTAACATACTCAGGTTTGCCGTCATCACTTTCCCATACAACTTTCAAGGGAGTTGAGCCAAGATTTGATTCATCTCTTAAGTTAACAACCTCAGCACCGTTTGGCGTTGAGATAAACTGAACTGCACCATATTGGGTTTTCCCACAGGCACTCAGCATCATAAGCGCAGATACCGCGCCTGCAAAGAAAAATATCCTCTTAACTCGTCTACTGAAAAGCATGACCACCTCAATGAAGATCATAGATTAATAAAGAATTGATTGTAATCTTATACTTTGCCGTCCATAACAGGGTCAAGGTAAAAAAGCATCTATCCCGATCATTCTTTTTGACATGGATTTAGACGACTAGTAAGATCTTTTTTAATTTAAGCCTCTATCACATTCTCTCCTTTTCCTACAATGGAGCATAAGTTTGAAAAAATCACTTTCATTTATCGGAAAAATTTTCCACTGGATCTGGAAAATTTTCAGTGCTGGCAGTGCGCTGGCCTCTTTTCTATTCTTTATTTTTTTTATCATCATAATCTCCAGTTTCTTTTTCAAAACACCTGTGAAAGTACCTGAGAATTCTGCTCTTGTCCTTGCTCCAACAGGGACCATTGTTGAGAAAAAGACAATGATTGATCCAGTGGCGGAACTACTCAATGAGTTGTCCACCAACCAAATTTCCCAGGAAACACTGCTCCAGGATATCCTTGACGTGATCAATTCTGCAGCAGATGACACACGTATCAAGCTCATGGTGATTGATCTCACTCATCTTGAAAGCGCCGGCCTTAACCAGTTACTGACAATTGGTAATGCGATAAATAAATTTAAACAAAAAAATAAAATAGTCATTGCCACTGGAGACAATTTTAACCAGATTCAATATTTACTTGCCTCCTATGCCGACGAGATCTACCTGAACCCGATGGGCTCAGTCGGTTTACGCGGATTCGGTGTGTATCGTCTCTATGCTAAAGATTTGCTCGACAAATTAGCCATCAATTTTCATGTATTTAAGGTGGGTACTTACAAATCCGCTTTTGAACCTTTTACCCGCAACGATATGTCCCAAGCCGATAAAGAGTCCAATAAACTCTGGCTCCAAAACCTGTGGGATTACTACTGCACTATAATTGCAGAACATCGCGGGCTCAAAGCAAATGCCATTACTCCCTATATTAATAACACCGTGTCAAACCTCCTGCTTGCTGGAGGCAATACAGCTCAAGTGGCAGTTGATCATGGATTGGTTGATGATTTAAAAACAATGCAGGAGTTTGAGAAGTATGTGAGTAATCTTGTTGGAAGATCTTCTGACCTACGCACTTTCAATAATATTTCTGCGCAAGATTACCTCAAAACCATTAAACGATCATACGTTAATAATCATAACCACCAAGAAAAAATTGGCCTGATTGTAGCCCAGGGAGAAATAATTCACGGTGAGGGAGTGCCAGGCATGATAGGGAGCTGGACCCTTTCTGAAAAAATCCGAGAAGCTGCAAATGATAATTTAGTGAAAGCCCTGGTGCTACGAATTGACAGTGGTGGTGGCAGTGCCTTTGGCTCAGAAATTATTCGTCAGGAGCTTCTCCTTTTGCAGCAAAAAAAGCCGCTGGTAATCTCCATGGGTTCCATGGCAGCATCAGGAGGATACTGGCTGGCAGCCAATGCCGATCATATTGTTGCCTCTCCCGTTACTCTTACAGGTTCCATAGGCGTTTTCGGGGCGTTCCCAACCTTTGAAAAAACTCTTGAAAAAAATGGTCTGCACAGTGATGGAATCGGTACCACCGACATGGCTGGCACTGGAAACATGATCCGCGGTCTTAATCCTGAGTTCACCCGGGCAATGCAACTGGGGGTTGAACATGCCTATGATCAGTTTATCTCCATTGTTGCCACGGGACGCAACATGGACAAAGAAAAAGCCCAAAGTCTGGCAGAAGGAAGAGTCTGGGATGGACAAAAAGCCCAAAAACTGGGCCTGGTGGATTCTGTCGGCGATTTAGAACAAGCCATTGAGATAGCGGCAGAACTG
>CAMYOP010000050.1:0-7378 GCA_947260045.1 uncultured Desulfobulbaceae bacterium | reverse complement strand
CTTGGACGAAAAACAACTGCTTTTTTTCAGCAACAATTGCAGCTAAAACACCCAGATTTTTTCAAAAATATTCTCAGGAGTCAAATGGATCTCTTTCTCCTGGTAAAAGATCCAAAGAACATCTACTCCCATTGTCTCCTGCCACGTACATCGTTATTTTCTGAAACGGGGATTCCAGGGAGAAACTTTCAATGGCTCAGGCCTTAAAGCAGACGTCTTACTACCAACAAGCGCCAGCTTTATATACTCTCTCTGCTAATTCATAGTTCTGGTCTGTTTTTACAAAAAAGATCCAACAGACCGGACTGAAAAAAAGAACAAAAAAAATCTATTCTGCCACTTTCAGATAATAACAACACATGTTGTCATCCAGGACCTTATCAACAACATCTTTTGCAACGCCATTCTCCTCGATCCATTTTTCACCAAAACCCTTTTTACCAGACCCGGATTTACAGCCAAGTTGGTAAATGGTGACATTTTTCCCGCCAATCTTTATTTTATCACCAAGAGCACTCCGAAGAGGCTGATGGACGGGCCAAAAGGGACTTAATCCTGCACCTTCGCCAACGTTATACATATTGATGATCCGGGTTGATTTATTGAACTCAATGGTAAAGTCTTCATAAGATTTCGGTAATTCGTGAAAAATATCCGGGTAGTTTTTAATGGATTTGGCAAAAGGACAAGCAGGCAAACCAAAAACATTTCCGCCTTCATAGACTGCCTTTCCCTCCATCATGGAAATAGGATTGCTCCCATCTTCAACCGACTGCAAAAAAGCATCAAAGGAATCATAGTCCTCCTGAGAAATTTTATCTGCGGTATTAAGAGCATTTCGAATCAAAGTGCCTTTCGCATTTGCAGTACCACCGAGATCAAAAAGGACTTTGATCATATCCAAAAAACTGATATGGGCAATATCTGTAACACTCTCGGAACTCTCTCCTTCTAGGCTGCATACCTCCACCATGGCATACTCCTTCATTTCATTTTAAATTGATAAAAACTATAATAAAAATTGATCATTGCAAAAATAATTGTCACCTCACTTATCCAAATTATTCCATTTTTCCAAAAGAATTAATCCTCTCATCCATACTTTTCAGGAAGGGATATTGTGAACATGATGAAATAAATGGTAGAAGTTGCCAGGAGTAAATCTTTTTTACAGACAGACTGGCACCTTAAAAAGGTGTAGAAAAACATTGAACTAATCTAGAATAATAAAATAATTTACTTCAGATATCCTGCAAATTATTGAACCCAGAGGTTTAGAAACACCTTGGAATTCCTGAGTGATTGGACATTATTATGGCAACATCTTGGCTGGCCACTTTTACGCCTTCTCTTTTTTATCTCCATCGGCCTTCTGGTCGCCAATTTTATTGAAGCCTTACACTGGACCTACAAGATAGCGCTCCTGGCAAGGCCGCTTATTCGCTTTGGCAAGCTTACCGATATCACTGGAGCCTCTTTTTCAATGGCCTTTTTCTCAGGAATAGCTGCCAACACCATGCTTTCAGAAGCGTATGAGAAAAAAGAGCTGAGCAGAAAAGAACTGGTCCTGGCAAATCTGTTTAATAGTCTGCCCACATACTTCCTCCATCTTCCAACCACATTTTTCATTACTGTTTCCCTCATCCATGAAGCTGCCTTTATCTATATTGGACTTACCTTTGGTGCAGCGATTTTAAGAACCCTCTCTATCACCGTGCTTGGTCATTTTATCCTGGAGAAAAAAAGTGGCGCGAATTTGAATAATATTGAGATCAAAATACCAGAGGAACGCAAAGAATCTATCTGGCAGACTACATGGAAACGATTCAAGAAGAGAATAGGCCGAATATGCCGTTTCACCGTGCCGATTTACGTTTTGTTCTTTCTCTTAAATCAGGCTGGTGTTTTTAAATCCATAGAGATTTTCATGGCAGAGAATCTTGGTTTTATCTCCTGGCTGTCACCCCAGGCATTTTCCATAATTGCCATCCATATTGCAGCAGAATTCACAGCAGGGCTGGCTGCTGCGGGAGCACTTCTCCAGGAAGGGACCCTGGGCCTGCAGGAAATGATTGTGGCCCTGATGATCGGCAATATTGTCTCATCACCCGTACGAGCTTTTCGGCACCAGTTCCCCTACTATTCTGGTATTTTCCCCACAAAAATTGCCCTGTTTCTTATAATTTGCAATCAAAGTTTCCGCGCTGTCAGCATAGCCCTGGTGACGATATTGTATATTCTGTTTGCTTGAGAATAATCAGCTTTCTTCTTAACATAAATATCCAAGCCCCTGCGTGAGGGGCGACATGTTGAATTTTTCCAGACGATCACTAATTCTGACGGTTCATCCCCACGTGTGTGGGAAACATGCCTGATACAACAATCTATCCGCTCGTGCCCCACCCGGCTGGCCGGATGCATAGAGCTTTACACCGGCCTCACCTACCCATATCAGGAGGCAACCGACCCTTGAAGCCAAAGCAACAGCTGCATGAGAGACTCTGGTTCCGGGCTCAAGTATCAGGCAGGCCGCGCTTCCTGTTGGAATAGGTTTCAGTGAGGGTAAAACTGGCTCTGTCATAGTTTTTTAGACCCCCTCAAGCAAATTCATTATCAACCGAATCAGCAAATCTTTCTGAACCGGATCGCTGGCCGCAGTTAAAAGAGCAAGCGCTACCAAGGACTTATTGTCAATATTCTGCTGTTCCAGAAGCGCATTTCTTTGTAAAAACAAAACAAAAAGAAAAGAGCCGATCCTTTTATTCCCATCAGAAAAAGGGTGATCCTTGATGACAAAGTAGAGAAGATGAGCCGCCTTTTCTTCAACACTTGGATAAAGATCCTGCCCACCGAAGGTCTGATGAATTGCGCCAATAATACCGGACAACCCTTCACCCCGCTCCTGACCAAACAAACTGGTTGCCTCGCCTCTGGCAGCCAATTCTTCCCTAAGAGAAGAAATGGCATTTCTGACATTGGCAAGATCAAGGGCAGTCTTAGACTCATGCCCTGATTCCAAGGAAGGAAAATTATCTTCGTCGTATTGGAGAAGAATCTTCCAGGTTCCGGCATATTGATTTATAATATCCAGAACAGCACGACTTTCATCGTTGACCAACTCATGCCCTTCAAGGGTATGAGAAAGAAGCGACAAAACCTGCTTCAATTCACCTGCACCTTTTTCTGCCAACCGTTTATGATGAATCGTATAGCCCTTGACTAGATGATTTTTGATAACGGATGTAGCCCATATACGAAACTGGGTACCGCGTTTGGAGTTAACCCGGTAGCCGACCGAGATTATGGCATCAAGATTGAAAAATTCAACCTGATATGTTTTTCCGTCAGCAGCAGTTGTTGCATTTTTTGCAACAACTGCTGCTTTTTCCAGTTCACAAGACTGAAAAATATTTCGTAAATGCCTGGAAACAACAGACTTATCTCGTTCAAACAATTCCGCCATCTGGTTTAACGACAACCATATTGTCTCATCTTTAAGATGAACATCAATAGATGCTTGACCGTCTTCGGTCTGATATAAAATTAATTCACCGAGGTCGGAGTTCATGTTATCTTATCCTTTTTGACCTATCTAGCTTTAGCACCATTTTACACTTTCAGTCTTTGTTAAGTATTTTTCACATCAAGTAAAAAATTCAAACTGTTCCAGAAAAAGATTCAACTCGATACAATATTACCGCATTTCAGCAATGTCTTTTTCCTGCAATCCATATTCCTCAAGCCATGCCGGACTTTTTCGTTGAAATCCTTGAGAAATTTTCCCTATGTCATGGAAAGCCGCAAGTGAAGAAATTTCACCGATGTTGAGTCCCAGCAAACCCAATATAATCTTATTCTGTTTTGCAAGTTGTCCAGCCACAGCCCCGACATGTCGCATATGTTCCAGGACACTAATGCCAGGATATCCATCAGAAGTGGTTTTAGCCCAATAGTCCATTTTCACCATCCCTATCCAGTTCCCACTTTGTCTAATCTAAACATCATAATGCCTAAATAATGACAAAGTAGGAGGCGGTAACCAGGAAATTCCCCATCCTAAACATCTCCTCATTCCTCATTAGTTATGATTTCGTCTCAACAAGCTTATTATTTAAAAAATAGGTTATGGTTTAAGCTGGTTAACCGATCCAAACAGATTCAATTTCACATACATTACTTTACAATCGAACTCTAATACAGACAACGGAATTATCTCTAATACGTATTGGTCCATTAGAAGTCTGGCAAAAGCCTTGGGGCAGAGGAACAAACAAAATAGAGCATTCTGGAACAAATAGACAAAATTTTGAAATAGTGGTCAGCTGCAAAGGTATTTGTGATAAAATAAAGACAACTATTGAAAATTTAGAACCCTGCCAAGGTCAATGGATATTCAAGCATGCCTCCCGACATTTCCTCTTTTTTCAAAGCTTTCTCCAGGTGAGCTTGAAATACTGTACCGTCGGTCAAAAGACAGTCTTAAACAGGAAGGAGAATATGTCTATCATCAAGGTGATACAGGAGATCATTTTTATGTTCTGCTTGAAGGCGAAGTTGATCTTATTATCAAACGGGAAGATAATAACGCCGCTGTTGTTGGCAGGATAGGATCTGGCGGTCATTTTGGTGAAAGTTCTCTCCTCTCGGATCAACCGCGGTCACTCAGTGTACGCTGTGCAACGCCAGTTACTCTCCTTTGCATTCCTGGGGACATATTCCAAAAGGTTCTTGTGGCAAATCCTGCTTTCCTGCTGCAGCTCAACAAAATTCTTGCCGCACGGCTACGCCTTGCCTTTCGTGAGCAGATTGACATTATCTTTGACAGCAGACATCCACTTAGCCAGGAAAATAAAAGTTTAAGCGGACAGTCTTTACCAAGGGACCAGCAGGTACCTTCAAGCAGATCGAGCAAGCAAGGAGCAGCCCCCACAACATTATCTGCAAAAGAAATAAATGAAAAGATCCAGCTCTTTGCCCGCAACCTGGAACCTCTTCTCATTATAGGTTCACATGGAACAGGACGACGTCTGGTCGCAAATCAGGTACATTTAAACAGTTCTTATCGTCAAGGCCCCTATATAGAGCTTGATGTCAGCCAATTTGAAGCAGGACTCTGGGAGGGGAAACTTTTTGGACACGAACACGATGCGTTCCCATTCTCCCAGGTTCGCCACACAGGAATTCTCGAACAATTTCGGGGTGGGACAGTGGTCTTGTATCATGCAGAATCACTCAACATTGGTGTTCAACAACAACTCTGCAAGGCACTTACAGACGGTGAATTCCACCGAGTGAAAGGAAAAAACTCCATCAGAATGGATGCTCGACTGATTTTTGTCTGCAGAAATGATGAGCTCCCACAACAGGGATCATCCCTCTTTATTCCTGAACTGGAAAAGATACTCTCGCCAAGAAAACTGAGCATTCCACCCCTCTGTGAACATAAACGTGACATTCCCCGTCTGGTTAACTTTTACCTGGAGCATTTTAACAGAGAATACGGCCGCAACATCCAAAATGTATCATCCAATGCTCTTGGCGTGCTGATGAATTACGATTGGCCTGGCAATCTCACTGAACTGGGAAACGTGATTCAACGGGCAGTTCTCCTGGCAGAAAAAGATGAGATCCTCTCAGAACAGATTCTTCTTGGACTACCCCAGCCAGAAGGGAAACGAGAATATAATCTGCTGCGATGGCCTTTTATAAAAAAATTAGCGACAAGCCCGCTCTATCCTTTCCTTCCACGTCTCCTGGTGACAATCCTTTTTATCGGTGGTTTGGGAATCCTTCTTTTCGGCCCACAGGATCCAGGCAAAAATATTGGCCTTGTCATGAGCTGGGCAATCGGCTGGCCCCTGATGCTCTTTTCCTTCTTCTTTCTGGGACGTGTCTGGTGCAGTGTCTGTACACTCTCATTACCAGGTAATCTGGCCCAGAAAATTATAAAGCCAAAGCGTGCTGTTCCTGATTTTATTGCCCAATATTCCGGCTGGATCATGGCCCTGTCCTGCATCGCAATCTTCTGGATTGAACTTGTGTGGGATGCCTATCAAAATGCGCGGCTTACAGGTGCAATTGTCCTGGCAATTATGCTTGGTTCACTTGTATTCTCCATGTTCTTTAAAAGAAAAGCCTGGTGCCGTTACGTCTGTCCCCTGGGAGGACTGAATGCTATATTTGCCATGCCTTCAGTTATGGAACTGCGCGCCAACAGGCATTTCTGTGTAAACACCTGCCGTGAACATACCTGTTACAAAGGAGATGAAAAGCATGAAGGATGTCCCATGTCTCGACATCCTTTTCTAGTAGACAACAACAGGGACTGTACCCTCTGTGCCAACTGTATAAAAAACTGTCCCCATAACTCCATTCAGCTTAATCTGCGCATTGCCCCCCAGGAGTTATGGCTCATCCAGAATCCTAGAGCTGCTGACAGTTTCCTGATCGTAAGCCTGGCAGCAATTTACTTTCCACTTGCCCGTCATCAACAATTCACCGCATTTATGGAAATATATAGCCCATCGTATTTTATGGGTAGCCTGCTGATGTTTGCACTTATACTCTGCAGTCTTGGTCTTTATAGCTGTTTTCTTTACGTTCAGACAAAGCTAAGCAGGCGCACCTTTACTGATCTCTTCAAAGCAACAGGATATGGTTGTATCCCGCTGGTGCTTGGAGCCTTTCTTGCGGTATATTTTGAAATGTTTATTACCGGACTCAGCCAGCTGGTAAGCCTTTTACCCATACCCTTGTTAAAAGACTCTGGAGAAGCTGGGTATCGTTTGTTCCAACCAGAAGCAACCGCAACATTGCAGCAGCTTATAATTGCTGGCGGCCTCCTCGCTGCCTTTTATGCCACCTATCGAATCGTGCAACGCTACACTCGGACCACTTCATTTTCCATGCGGTTGTATAGCCTTCCCTATGCATATCTTCTTTTGATGGGCTTTTTTTTCTGGTACGCTCTATAGCGTTGCAGCGCAGGCAAAAAACCTATAGCTGCAAACACTCCAAACCACTGATGTTCCAAAACTTCTACAGCAAATTTGACTCTGCACAGGCACCCATTTATAATTGAATTAAGAGCTTTTAACTTACAAGCCAGGAAACAAACTGATTTAGAAATATTTGCATCGCATTTTACATCTTCCAAACTCTTCATTACTTGGCAGTATAAATTGCATGGATAATAATAGCTTCAAAGAGCAGTTTAAGACTAAAATACTTCTGACAGCCTCCCTTGGCTTGCTGATAGCTTGTATTTGCGTCGCTATCGTCAGCGTCCTTCCCCTTTACAAACAACTCCGATCCCAGCAGGTCAATAGTCTGATATTTGCAGCCAAGACAAGAAGTATGGTGATTGAAGAGTTTTTAG
>CAMYOP010000049.1 GCA_947260045.1 uncultured Desulfobulbaceae bacterium | reverse complement strand
GGTGTTACCTTTTCCGGCAGTATGATTGCTTTTGCCAAACTGGCTGAAAAAATGCCAAGCAAGGCCATCGTTTTTTCAGGACAGCATATTGTTAATGCCGCCATAATGATAATTGCCATTGGTTCCGGTATTTTGTTTTCCCTGAACCCATCATCTGGTTATCTTATTTTCCTCCTTATTGTCCTCATAGCACTTGGTTTTGGTGTTACCTCCGTTATTCCAATCGGTGGCGCTGATATGCCTGTTGTTATATCTCTTTTAAACAGCTACTCAGGAATTGCTGCTTGTGCTGCTGGCTTTGTAGTCAATAACACTATCCTGATCGTTGCTGGCGCGCTGGTTGGTGCCAGTGGTATCATTCTTACCAAAATCATGTGTAAAGCGATGAACCGCTCCCTGGCCAACGTCTTGTTCTCTGGTTTTGGTTCCACAACGCAGGCCGCAGGCGATGGACCACAGGGTGAAATCAGACCCGCAACTGCTGAAGATGTTTATTATATTCTTGAAGGAGCTGATTCAGTGGCTTTTGTGCCTGGCTATGGGCTAGCGGTTGCCCAGGCCCAGCATGTTGTACAGGAGCTTGGTGAAATCCTAGAGAATAACGGAACAGAAGTCAGTTACGCCATTCACCCTGTTGCCGGACGTATGCCTGGTCACATGAATGTTTTGCTGGCAGAAGCCAATGTCTCATACGACCAGCTGGTAGAGATGGATGATATTAATCCACGCATGGATTCTGTTGATGTCTGCGTTGTCATCGGTGCAAATGACGTTGTTAACCCGGCAGCTCTTAACGATGAAGGAAGTCCCATTTATGGTATGCCGATCATCGAAACCCATAGAGCAAAAACGGTTATAGTTTTGAAACGTTCAATGAACCCTGGCTTTGCCGGCATCCAGAATGCTCTCTTTTTCAACGAAAACAGCAGGATGTATTTTGGTGACGCCAAAGCTTCCATCCAAGCTCTTGTCGCTGAATTTAAAGAATCTTCCTGATTATTTTATATCCATCACGACTATTCAAAATTAAAAAACCCCTGGCTGCCACTTGCTGCAGCCAGGGGTTTTTCATTCGCCATCAGAATTTACCTCTGAAATTATCAAACTCCTGTTTCTCCAATCGAAATATATCTGCTAAACTGTTGGAGAGATAAATACATATTCTGGAGGGAAATAGAGATGGAAATGAAAAACCACCTGTTGGAGGTTAATGTGGGGCATATTGTCAACGAAGGAAAATCCTACTGGCCCGACTGTGTTGAAATAACAGTCCCCAGAGACATTGCTATAACGTTGATGGCGCAACTCAGTTCTATGCTTCAGCCTCCCGAAGAAAAAAATGTGAAAATTTCTCTAACAGGTACACTCCACTGTAATACGGAGGAGTAAAAGAGATCTAAAAAAAATCTCGCTCTCCTTTTAATGAAGCGCATAAATAAACCAAAAAACTTACCACTCACTTATTACTTTTGAGACAAAGTGAGTGGTAGGCTGATAAAGTTCTAAATAGACTACTTTGTTACTTTCAATTATTTTGGAGCAGTAGCCTCATGAATTTTTTCTTTGGCTGATTCAACCACACCCTCAGTCTTTTCTTTGGCTGTGTCCATAGTTTCTTTTGACTTTTCTTTTACCGTTTCATAGGATTTCTTTGATTTATCCTTCACTGTCTCAAAAACACCTTCAGACTTATCTTTAATGGCATCTACCGTGTCTTTTGTCTTTTCCTTCACAGTCTCATAGGATTCCTGAGTTGCTTTCATTGCAGACCCAGCAGATTCTGCAGTTGCCTCTTTTACTGCATGGGCAGCCTCCTTGACTTCTTTCCCTGCTTCATTCCATTTAGCGTTTGCAGCTTGTCCAGCTGTAGCTGCGCCAAAAAACAATGCAGCAGGGAAAGCCAAAAACAAACCTTTTTTCAATAATTTTTTTCCGAGCATATCCTTCACCTCACCTTATGGTTAATTGATCATAATTAGTAAAATATATTTAATGTTTAACATTACCAAATCACTCCGTATAGCAATAATCGTATCCATTTTCAAATGCTTTCCCATAAACTCAGGAAAACTACAATGAGCAAAGAATACTTCTCAAATTATCCAAGCACCCCACTACCATTTACGCTATAATAAGCATATAGATTATATTCGAAATTGCTCATTCATGGCTAGGGAGAGAGTGCCCTGGAGGTTTTTAATGCCAATTTCCTATTTGAAAAAGTGCCGTCAGCAGATAGTAAATCGCTTTACCATCACTGACTTTCTTTTTTTAAGCCTTCGTATTGCAACAATTCTGGGCAGTTTTTTCTGGTTACTTTTTGCCCCACTTTCTGCTCAAGACGCAACTTCTCACTATATTGCCCTGGCTCTTTTTTCTCTCTACAGCCTTCTCATTTACATCTTTATTTTTTTTCAGACAAAACATATCAGAAAAATCTATATATTGTCGCTCCTGTTAGATCTTTCCTACATTTTCTACCTGGTCCACCTGGAAAATCGATTTGAAAATTCATTTTTCCTTGGCTATTACCTTTTAGTGGTTCTGCACACTTTATATTTTGGGCGCATCTTCGGTTTGCTTGTGGCAACCATGAGTGCTGCACTCTATCTTCATAATACCAGCCCATTCTGGGATACCATCCATTGGACAGAACCTGGAATCCGCATCATTTTTCTCTACCTTATCGGTATGCCTGCAGGACTTATCTACAGTAAGTTGAAAGACGATAAAGATAAAATCGAAGACTTAAACAGTACCTTGTCAGATACCCTGGATAACTTACGTTCAGCCCAGGTGAAACTCGTAGAAAGCGAAAAGCTTTCTGCATTAGGCAGGTTGACAGAATGCGTTGCCCATGAAATTCGCAATCCACTTACCGCCCTTGGCGGCTTTAGTAGACGCCTGGCAAAGAATATGTCTGTTGAGTCTACTGATAAAAGATATATTGATAATATCATTCACGAAGTAGAGCGTCTTGAAGCCATTCTCCGAGATATTCTTCTCTTTGGCAGGGGAGGTAAAGAATTACAACGTGACACCATTAATCCGGTCATTAAACAGGGTGTATCCTTTTTCCTCGGGCTGTATAAAGGAGAAAAACTTATAAAGTTGAATCATCAATATGATGAAAATCTTCCTCGTATTTACCTCGATTCTGAACAGGTCAAACAGGTTATGGGCAATCTCATCTCAAATGCCATTGACTCTATTGAGGAAGAGGGAGAGATCACTATTTGTACCTCCACGGAACACCTCAACGATATAGATTGGGTAACTGTTTCTGTCACCGATAACGGCCAGGGTTTTACTGAAAAAGAAGAAAGTTATATTTTTGAACCATTTTATTCCACCAAAAGAACTGATTCAGCTACCGGACTCGGACTTACCATTGTCCATGAGATTATGGAGGAACACCGAGGCTTTATTCGGGCAAAGAGTAGTAAAGATACAGGATCCACTTTCACCCTCTATTTTCCCAGTCAGCCAGAAAGCGAAGACAATAAAACTGCCTGTTGGGACTGTTTAGGCTGTGGCATAAAGACCGATCCGGCAAAACGATGTCCAGCGTACCCATATTTTGGCCGCACATGCTGGGCAATTGCAGGTACCATGTGTGAAGGAAAAACCATGGGCACCTATGCAGAAAAAATCAGTGATTGCCGAGACTGCCCTTTTTATCAACGTTGTAATACTCCAGACAATCATCAGGGAGAAGCACCAGCATGCCCTGCATATCGTCACAAGACTCATGAGGTTGAAACAAAGTAACCAGAGGCCTTTCTCAACCGCCTACTTCCGTAAGGGAAAGAATACATCACAACTATTCCCCTTGTACTCCTGTCTTGAAGTACTGTATAGTTGCCATCTCAATTGCAATTTAATTTTATGGAATTAACCCTTTGACTCTTCAAGAAAATTCACGAAAAAAGAAAAGCGTTCCTCTCTCCTTTGTTACCACATGTGGAGCAGGACTTGAAAAGATTGTAGCCACTGAAATTACTGATCATGGCGGGCTTGAGCCTCAGGTAAGCCCAGGAGCCGTTGCCTGGACAGGAGATTTAAAAAGTGGCTATTCTCTTTGCCTCTGGTCACGATTCAGCTCACGGCTGCTCCTTGACATAGCCCACTTCGAAGCTCCTGATACAGACACTTTGTACAGGGAAGTTAGCAAAGTAGACTGGGATACTCACTTTGATCACGAAACGACCTTTGCTGTTTTCTGCACCCTTTCCAATGCCGAGATAACACACAGCCGCTACGCAGCATTACGGGTAAAAGATGCAATTGTTGATCAATTTCGAATGCGTTATGAAAAGCGCCCGAATGTAAACTCACATAATCCCCAGATTCGAATCAATCTCCATATTAATGGTACCCGTGCCGCTCTATCCCTTGATCTATCGGGAGAAAGTCTTCATCGTCGAGGATACAGAGTTGATGGCGGAATGGCACCACTCAAAGAAACATTGGCTGCAGCCATTGTTGAACTCAGCGGCTTTCAATCAGGACTGGCTGAATATCCGATTGTTCTTGATCCGATGTGTGGCAGCGGCACTCTTCTCATTGAAGCAGCCATGATGTATGGAGACATTGCGCCAGGCTTGCAGCGTACGACCTTTGGCTTTAATGCCTGGAACAAACACGATGAACCTCTCTGGCAACAGCTTGTCTCAGAAGCAATTGAAAAAGAAGACAAGGGGCTCGAAAAAAAATGGCCTCGTTTCATTGGCTATGACTGTGACGCTAAGGTTATCGCCATGGCCAGAAGAAATATTGACCAGGCCGGGCTCGAAGAATACATAAGTGTTCATACAGGTCAACTGGCCTCATTGAGCGCACCAGAAAAAAAAGGACTGATGGTTGTGAATCCACCCTATGGTGAACGATTATCTGAAAAAACGACGGTGAAATACCTTTATCGTTGTCTTGGTCACATATTGCATGAAAAATTCAGCAAGTGGCAGCTTGGTTTTTTTTCATCCAATCCAGATCTTGCTGAGATGTTAGATGTTTCCTGGACAGATAAATACAGACTCTACAATGGCCCGATAAAATGTCGTCTCTTAGTCGGCTCCCCCAAAGACACTTTGCAGGCCCAGGAAGTTCAATCACGGCAGCTCGACAAACTGACAGGGCTGGAAAAGGGACAGGATTTTGCCAATCGTTTTTATAAAAACTGTAAAGCCCTATTCAAGTGGTCGAATAAAAATAACATTCGTTGTTTTCGAGTTTACGATGGTGATATTCCTGAATTTAATTTCGCAGTGGATCTTTACGAAAAATGGGTTCATGTCCAGGAATACAAGGCTCCAGCAACAGTCCCCCAGGATCAGGCTAAAGCCAGGTTTGAACTTGGACTTGATATAATACGGCAACAACTCGGCCTCCATCGTAGCCTGCTCTTTATCAAGACTCGTCAGAGGCAAAAAGGAAAAAATCAATACCAGAAACGGCAAGGTGATCCTAAACTCAACGAAGTGGAAGAACAGGGATGTCGATTTCTGGTCAATTTTACAGATTATCTGGATACAGGACTATTTCTTGATCATCGCATAACACGAGCAATGATAAGGGATAAAGCCAAACAGAAAAGTTTTCTTAACCTTTATGGTTACACTGGAACTGCCACAGTATATGCTGCCCAAGGCGCTGCCAGCTCTACAACAACGGTTGATTTATCAGAAAAATATCTATCACGAGCAAAAGCAAATCTCGCCTTAAATGGTTTCAGCGGCGACATGCACACCTTTGTTGCTCTTGATTGCCTTGAATGGCTGTCTCAAACTGACTCCACCTTTGACCTCATTTTTGTAGACCCGCCTACCTTTTCCAATTCAAAACATAAAAGACTCATCTTTGACTTGCAAAAAGACCATGAAAAACTACTTCGCCTCAGCATGAAAAAGTTACACAAAGATGGTCTGCTGATATTTTCTAACAATTTTAGAAAATTTAAACTGGCAAATGAACTTGAGCAAGATTTCAAATGTATTGACATCAGCAAATCAACTATCCCCAGAGATTTCAACAACAACCAGAAAATACACCGTTGCTGGACAATGCAGCATACGAGCAATTATTGAATAGCCTGAATTGAGATGACGCCAACAGATCATGAAATAAAGAAATTTAAAGACCGGGTGACACTTGCAGGGAACCTTGCAGAAATAACTGCACAGCATCTCCGCACAGCTATTGCCAAAGAAGACAGGGCAAGCCTTATCGTCTCTGGAGGCTCAACCCCAAAACCATTCTTCCAGGCCTTGTCAAATCAAAACCTTGACTGGGATAAAGTGACAATCACACTTGCAGATGAAAGATGGGTGGAAGCAGGCCATGAGGACAGTAACGAATTATTAGTGCGTCAATACCTTATCCAGAATAAGGCACGGGCAGCTCAACTCCTAGGTTTTGATCGAGCTGTCTCAGATGTTGAAAAAAGTGCTTATGCTCATGAAAAAGAGCTCTCTAAAATACCACGGCCATTTGACGCTGTTATTCTTGGCATGGGGGATGATGGCCACACAGCCTCACTTTTTCCCGGATCCAAACAGCTCCAAACAGGACTGGCCCTTAAGTCTGATCGCCTCTGCATCCATACAACACCACCAAATGCAGCCCATGAGCGTATTAGCCTGACGCTACCGACCTTGCTTGATACAAAGCTCCTTGTTATTCACATCACAGGGGATAAAAAATTGACAATCTTGGAAAAAGCCTTGATGGGCAACACTGTTGACACCATGCCAATTCGTGGTGTGCTGCAGCAGAACAAAACACCTGTCACAATCTTTTGGGCACCATAAAGAATCCAAGTCTATACAATAAAAAAAAACGGTGGACCAAAATATGGTCCACCGTTTTTGATTTGTCTAACGTTGTAGTGATCGATTGTTATTTTCCGATCATATCCAAACGTTTTCCTTGCAGCATGAGATCTGGAGGTCCAAGCCAAGTTCCAGCAAGCAGCAGGTTGAAGTATGCCCATTTAAACATGAGCTTTGCAATATGATTCATCTCGGTATTCTGCAGAAGACTCATCGGTCCAATTGCAGGAAATGGATATTTTCCAATTACCGGCTCTGTATCATAGTTGAAATCGATAACGTAGGCTTTCCCGAAGCCTGATTCGATAAATCAGAGCGCATGCCCATCGGACCGAGCATGTTGCTCATCTCCGTTGATATAGGCTAAAATATTCTCATGGAGAATATCAGCTTGAAAATGCGCGACTGCACCAGCTTTAGATGTGGGAACGTTTGTTCCATCACCAATTACCCAGACATTATCACGTCCTTCAGGTTGCAGTGTGTGCTTATCAACTGGGATATAACCCATTGGATCAGCAATGCCTGAATCAATCATTACATCAGAACCAAAATTCGGCGGAATGGATACAAGCATATCGTAATTAACTTCAGTTCCATCGTAGGAAGAGATTACTTTTTTCTCACCATCAACAGCGCCGAGGCTAAAGTTTGGTACTATTTTAATCTGCTTCTCTTCACAGGCACTGGTCAAAACTCTTGTTGCAACCGGCTTGGTGAAAGCACCAGCAAGAGGGGTTACAAACTCAATTTCCACTTTATCGCGAATTCCACGCTCATGGAAATACCAGTCTGCCAGGAAGGCAAATTCAAGCGGTGCGACTGGACACTTAATCGGCATCTCAGCAATATTTACGACCAGTTTTCCGCCGTTGAATTTTTTCAGAGCAGTTCGTAACTCTTGGCAATCATCATAGCGGTAGAAACCATGAACACCGCCTTTATTCCAAGTTTCACCCAGGCCTTCAACTTCCTCCGGCTTCACGTCACAGCCAGTAGACATTACAAGAATATCATACTTGAAGGAGCCTTGGGTCTCGGTCGTTACTTCTTGCTTGTCCCAATCAACATTGATCAGCTTAGAGATGACAAAATCAATTCCAGATCCTATGAATTCCCGCTTACTCTTTCTAATTTCCTTTATAGTGTTTATGTCAAAAGGAACAAAGAGATAGCCAGGCTGATAGTCATGAATATTATCCTTATCAATAAGGGTAATGTTCCACTCTTCAGCATCAAGATCCTTCCTCAATTTGTTTGCCATCATGGTACCAGCGCAGCCAGCACCCAGAATGACTAGCTTCTTCATAATCTAACACGCCTCCTTTCCATATTTTTACCTTACAACCACCCCTATGATCAATTAGACCCCTTGGGCGCCCTCTTTATTACATTGTTATATCAAAACGAGTAGAAACAATTGTGTTTTCACCTGTTTCAAATCAACTTGCTCATGCATCCTTAGGTCCATCACCTTTTTTATAGGTCTCAAGCAGGGTTCCCATGGTGCGAAGCATCATAAAACCAACACCCATCGCTTTTTGAACTTTTGGATCCTTGAGATTTCTATAGGCTCCAAATGGTCCAACAGGTTCTGCTTTTGAAAGATCAATATCAGCAATCGCCTCACACATCTCATTGATCTGATCTGAAGAACAATCGATTTCATCAAAGGATGCTTTCATTGTCCGTGTCAAACGCATCAAGCCACAAGATTCCAACTCATCCAGAGTTGTGTTCATTTTGCCAAAAACATCTACTTGCCGTACAATTACTTTGACCTCATTGACAAATTCAGTCATGGGCTTGATTTGGTCCATCAGCTCACTGAAGGTTTGGGCATTGAGTAAAAAGGTCTTCATGAGATTACCCAACTGCTCTCCCTGAAATTCACCCTCGTGGAGATCGGCCATAAAATTTTGGATCTTTGGCAAAGCCATTTGAATAACAGGACCAAGATCTTCTTTAAATTCGACACCTGATTTGAGCATATCAAGGGCGCTATTGAAATTCTGCAGGTTCGCAAGGGTTTTGCGAATGAGGGTATTGAGTTCAGCGGTATCTAAATTTTCTCCGACCTCGGCAAAGAAATCGATAGCCTTGGGGAGTGTTTGCTGAACAACAGGGCCCAAATCCTCTTTGAGCTCCATGCCAGATTTCAACATACCAACAGCGGAATTCAGATGATGCAGATTACCAAGGGTATTTCGGACAAGAGCACCAAGCTCCTCTGTGTCCATTTGGCCGTCCAGCTCAGCAAAAAAATCTGTAGCTCTTGGTAAAGCCTGCTTAACAACAGGGCCAAGGTCTTCTTTTAGTTCCATGCCAGCCTTCATGGTATTCAGCATGGAATTTAAATTTTGAACATTCATCAACAGGTTTTTTACAAGATGAGCCAAGTCTTCATTATTATAATGGCCATCAAGGTCCGAAAGATACTCCATCACGCGAGGACTTGCCTGTTGGATAACCGGCAGGATTTCCTGCTTCAAATCGTCCAAGACGCTAGACTTCATGGAACGAATTTCGTTAGAGAGGTTATCCAATCTTTCCAAAATCAAAGCTTCATCCATCTTTCCCACTCTCTCTAGTTAGTTTGCCGCAGCAATGTTTATGAATTTTCCGGCCAACACCTCAAGCTAACCTAAATGTTTCCACCCTCACGACAGAACTGAGCCACTATTCAGTATTTGATTGAACACTCATTCAGAAATTATGGTGCAAAACATTCTTATCCAAAGTTATTACATACTTTACCAAACCATGTCAATCTTAAACATTGCAATACTTACTCAAAAAAAAGACCTCCAAAATACATGCCACCCGGTGGTATTTTCCCCAAATAATCCATTAAAAAAAACAACCCACTCGGTGGTACTAACCACAGAAAAGATCTATATTTCTCAATAGCCAAATCGAGATTCCTTGCAGCACAACCTAAATGAAGCATCCCCTTCTTTTCAGGCAATTTGTAATCCCTATGGAGTTCAGCAAAAAACAAAATATACATTTTCAGTTATCTTTCAAAAAATTTGACAAAAATTAGTCTTTCATTTTTCAGATGACGATAAAGTTCTTACAAAAATAGATTGTATCCCCCTGGTGCATACTCTAAATCTCCAACTATTTTCCCTGAGCCTTTAAACCTACTTTCAGCTTTCCAATTTGACTTTTTATTCTGCCTACTTTACTTTCCCCTAAGCCAAACTTGATAATCAATCACATTAATTATATTTTTTATTATATTTACAAAACAGTAGGAGATTAACGCAGTATGGAATTTACAATCACACCTCTTCTTGTTGGAGTCAGACAGGTTGACCAGGGAATTATGACGTATCAAAGAGGTTACGGTAAAGACATCTGGCTGCCAATGTGGTCTTTTCTTGTTCAGGGCAATGGTCAAAACATTCTCATCGACACAGGTCTGGAATATTTTGTCTCACCCCCAAAATTTGTTGAAGAAACCGGACTGGAAGCCCTTCTAATGGAAGATGCCTTGGAGAAAATCGGGTTAACCCCTGAGGACATTGACATTGTGGTGAACACCCACCTGCATGATGACCACTGTGGCAATAACCATCTATTTACAAAAGCAAAATTTTATATCCAGAAAAAAGAGGTCGAATTCTGTACCAATCCACATCCTTTGGACTACAGGTACGAACCTGACTTTATTGAAAATCTCGACATCACTCTGGTAGAGGGTGATTTTGAACTCGCTCCTGGCTTTGAACTCCAATCAACTCCTGGACACACTCCTGGAACTCAGAGTGTTAGAATTTATACTAAAGATGGATGGGTGATCATCCCTGGGTTTTGCTGCAACAAAGAAAATTTCCCAGAAAATGGACCTGCTGCCTGTCCTGGCGTACATAGTGATGCCTATCAGGCTTATGATTCCGCTCAGAAAGTAAAAGCGATGGAAGGCACCATTCTACCCCTCCATGAGCTTGACGTGAGCAAATTACGTCGCTAGGAGATTTTACAGCAAGCCACATTCCTTGAAATGTAGAGAAAAGAACCGTAAAGGAGCTTTAGCGGGTATTTCGGCTAAAGCTCTTTTTTTATCAAGATATCAACATTTCTAGAATCCAGAGTTCAAAGTAACAAGACAAGACTTTTATTAAAGCAATTAGCAGGTACAATCAACACGGTGGCAGGCTATACAATAGATAGTAAAATTGAGTGCTTCTGATAAATAATCAGTTTGATGTTCAAGATCATACTGCTTTGCACGGGCCATGACGTCTGCATCATTTTTTGAGGAATTGATGATATCAATTAAAGGCTTGAATTTTTTGATATAATTTTCAAGTTCATCTCTGGAAATTGTTTTGCAGTAATCATTCAAACAATATTTGATTTTACTTCGATTTTTCTTAGTCACTTTAACCCCCGACACTTATATATAAGCGCTTCCATGAAACTTTCATGAAACCGGACTCCTTTGGCCAATATATAGATTAAATAGACATTTCAATACAATGGGCTGGGAATTGGTGTCAAGCTCTATTATGATAGGGCAGTGAAGATTTTTCCAGCCACGATAGTGCACATTACACTTAATGATTTTACAGCTAAAAAGATGAACATTACCCAAAAAGATATCAATCTGTTTGACAAAGGCCTGCAAATTCTGGAGATCTCCCTCACAGGCAAGCAGCGAGAGCAACTATTAAGGTATTGCAGTGAACTCCACCACTGGAACAAAAAAATAAATCTTATTGCCAAAAACACTTCCCTTGAAGAGAGTCTGGAAAAACATTTTCTCGACTCCCTGACCCTGAAACACTTCATTGAACAATATGGAAAAAATGATCCATCTCTTTTAGACATTGGTACAGGAGCAGGCTTTCCAGGACTTGTCCTGAAAATTGCCTGCCCTACTCTTGGAGTTACCCTTGTTGAACCTAGAAGTAAAAGGTGTACTTTCCTACGTCACATGACCAGAACCCTTCAACTTGATTCAATTACCTTACAAAACTCTCGACTCGAAGACTGTGATGAAGAAGTTTCTGACAAAACCTTTTCATTTATTACAAGCAGAGCATTAATGGAGCCAGAAAAATTTATCGCGCTCACCCGTCCTGTTACAAGTCCTGGTTCCCACATCATACTCATGCTCAGTCAAAAAAATACAGGACAATGGATAACTGGTACAATCCAAGAAGACTTCACGGTGCTTGAACAAAAACAATTTAAGCTGCCCTTCTCAAAGGCCACTCGATTGCTTGTCCTCCTGCAAAAAGTTGAGCCAGATCCTGCTATAGAGAAGTGGACGCTCAGTTAACCCAACTTTTTGCGATTCATTATCAAACTTATCTGAAATGAAGGTTTTTTGTTAATAGCAAAAATTAAAATTACGGAAGATTAAGCAGTTAGCCTTTTGATTCATTTTGTAGTGCCATAAAATATAAAGATAGGTTGACATGGGGTCTTTTTTATGCCACATTCGTTCTCATGTATATCCGAAG
>CAMYOP010000048.1 GCA_947260045.1 uncultured Desulfobulbaceae bacterium | reverse complement strand
GATTTTTTCTCAGCCATTGTTTATGCAATGCTTGGCATCCCAACTGACATATTCACCCCAATTTTTGCCATTGGCAGGGCATCAGGCTGGTCTGCCCATTACCTGGAAGAGCGCTATGGCAGCTCACACGCCAAGCCGACCTTATACAGACCCAAAGCGGAATATGTGGGTAGATATTGTGGCCTGGAAGGATGCAGCTGGATTCCGATGGTGAAACGCTAAAACGAAAAAAAGGACGTCAATGAAGCACAAGGTACTATTTTTCAGCACAATTGTGTTAGTCTTGTTCTTTTCGTGGAACGCCTGGGCAAAAAACACCAACAGCGTCAAGGTGGATGTACTTGCAAAAAAGAAGCACCAGCTGGAATGGCAATAGCTTACCGCAACATCCTGATGGTTCTCCCGAAATAACTATCCTGCGGATAAAAATTCCAGCAGGCACGAAATTGCCATTGCATACCCATCCAGTGATTAATGCGGGCACACCTGGCTCAACGATAACGGTTAAACAGTAAGTGCTTATGCCTTTTTTCTCTTTTTAAGACCAGCAAGGCCTGCAAGCCCTGCACCAAATAAAAGCAAAGAGACCGGCTCCGGAACAGCCAGGGCTGGCTCGTAAACAAATTGGGTCCCAGCTATATCATCAGCTTGTGGTCCAAAAAATCCCTCTTGATATGTAGCATACATTAACGCGCAAGGATCAGGTCAATGACCTAGACCAATAGCATGCCCAATTTCATGGGCGGCAATTGTGAAAACATCAATTCCTGCCCCTCCAAAGCCAATTTTCCAAAGTTCATCTTTATCAAAATGGATATCACCTGCTGCTGAAAAGGCGTTATCTGGAGGATAGTTACCATCCTTTTTTTCTGTTCTTGGTGCCCTGGCCTCTTTTTGGTTACCGCGGTGCTGCCTGTCTTTGACAGAATGCGAAATTATCTTTATTTTCCAATAATTATACGGGGAAGAGTAAACTGTTTTATCGGATTTCTCGCCTATGTTGCCATAAAATTCAGTCTGAGTATTACCTGGGACCTGAAACACACAATCTTTTTCCTGATCACACTGGCCGCCCTCATCAAAAACATCGATCTCCTTTACGTGGTTATCGGAGCAGGAATAGCTTCCTACTTTCTCTTCTGAGAAAGTATTCTCCTGACAGTTCTTCAACCAGCAAAAATTATACTCAAGATAATCTACATTTTTTATTCGATGCGTTCCTGTCATTCTAAAAAGCGACCATCTCTATTTTTTTCATTAACGCTAAAGAGCGTTAGGTCGAATGTAATAGGAGCCACCGACAGTTGCATGGTCAAAAGGAGGTTCCATTTTCACTCCTCTCATTTCCCGGGTACGTAATGTCAGGGAAAAAACACGGGCAATATTATCCTTTTTATCACTACCTTTCTGTACGGCTACCGCAACAGGAAGACCATACATAATGGGTTCATCCAGAATATTCTTTTTCTGAATAGACCAGGGACCTGTGATGACAACAGCAAGCACTTTGTAAAGATTTTTTGACCTGCTGCCCCAATCCGGACTGTTTTCAAACCATTTCTTGGCGTCTTTAGTCAGCTTTTTAGCATTGGAGGGGGCATTTGAGGCCTGTTTGGGCCAAGTCTGTTTATCGATTTTTTCACCAAACTTTTCCATGCCTGATGCAATTTTCTGATCTATTGAGGATTCCAGATCTTTGACAACACTGTTATTACCGTCAAATTGTTTGGCCAGGTCGAGATATTCACGACCTTTA
The DNA here is from genome assembly GCA_947260045.1 of uncultured Desulfobulbaceae bacterium. Classification (GTDB taxonomy): domain Bacteria; phylum Desulfobacterota; class Desulfobulbia; order Desulfobulbales; family Desulfobulbaceae; genus CAMYOP01. Next base: position 10,628 of record CAMYOP010000048.1, on the reverse strand, counting down.
TCATATTGCTCCAACAAGGTAAAGTCGTGTGATTTGCCAGTTCGGCTAATTAATTCTTGAGCTTTTCGTGCTAAATCTTCTGCCATAACCAACCTGGTCCTGCTTATCTTCTCAAGCCCGGAGGAGAGCTCAAGATAATGAAAACTGGCACTGTAATACTCTCCGACATAGCCCATCTGAGATGCCTTATTATCAATTGCATCGCCTGTCTGACCATATTTATCAGCAAAGGTATTGGTTAATTGAGCAAGAGAAGCTCTATCGTTTGCTTCAAAATTGTTCAATTGAACCAGTAGGTTTCTTGCTGGTTCAAGGTCATTATAATAAATCACTGATCCAGTAGCAGCTCCGAGAATTGCATTGAGGCGATCATACTCCTCTTTCAACTTTTGAACATCCGCCTCAATCTCTTGAGCCTGTTCTTTCGACTGGGCCTGTTGCTCGGAAAATTTAGTTTTTGCGGTTTCTGCCCTGTCCCTGACAACGACAAGCCCTGCTTCCACTTCATCAAATGAAGGGTGAGAGCTTACATTTTTTGCCGCAGCCAAAGTTCTTGCTTCGTCCAGTTGCTTTTGGATTCCATTAAGGGAGTTTTCTATCCTGGAGACCAGTTGTGCCCTGTCCCCCCTGTATTCAGGATCACCCAGTTGGACAAAAAGAGTATCAATGCTTTTTATCCCTCTTTTGGCATTATCAATTGGCCGACGTGCCTGATGTGGTAATTTGACTTTTTTTCCTGGTGTTGCTGCATCTTTACTGTCAGTGGATTTAGCCTCTGGTTTAGCGGGTAAATCTTTTATTGTACTTGTTGCTACAGCAGAAAGGCTGCCTCCTCCAAGATTTTTACCTGTGCGCCGTTCAAGATCTTTCACAAGTTTCTGGTATTTTTTTTCAACCGACTTTAATTTCGGATTATTAGGATCATCCTGTTTGAGCTGGCCAAGTAAAACCTGTATGTTCTCAAGTGCTGCAATGGATTTTTCAGCTTTACCACCAAACATATCCCGCTCAGCACTACGAAGTGTTTTGCTCACCTCTTTAAGAGTTGCAGTCGCATCTGCAAATACCAAGTTTAAAGACCCAAAGACAAGCACCATGCAGCAGCACAAGATGACGGCAAGAGAGTTTTTTTTAAGGCAAGAACGGCCCATAGCAGTTGCTCCTTTAGTGTAGAAAAACAAAGTATTAATCTTGACGGTCTCGCAAAAAGTATGACGATGGCTAAGCAAAAATTTCGATATACCAGGAGAGGTGTTATTTCGGGTACGATGGCATACACCAGGTATGTCGAGTGCTCGAAATGTTACCACGACGCCGGAGATCGGACTTTTTGCAACGCCATCAATCTTTAATGCAGCCAACCGCATCATTTATTAATGTTTTCTTCCAGGATAGGTTTTTTCTTGCCTGAATGGGTCAGTTTCAACTTGCCCCAATCCCCTGTTATAAGCATTGGCTGATGAAAGGTAACGTGCTGGAAATAAAAAGTACCGTCTGCTCCTTTTGCTGCAGCAGCAGCCTCCATGTGTCGTGATTGTATCGGACTGTCCCCTCCTGAAACTCGATCAAGCCACCAATCCTTATCCACTATGAGCAGTCGACGAATGTCGGGCCAGCCTGCATTTTTTAAGAGTCCGATCATTTCATTTTGCAGAGCCTGGTTGGTCATACCGGGCTTTGGCATTTTCTGCTGTTTACCACTAGAGCTTTTGATGTCTGCCAATAAATCTGCATAAACACTATAATCCTGACCTGAAATAGTAAATTCACCTGATGCAAACACCCTGTTGTATGCCTTCACCTCAAGACGAAAAGTATGCTCTCCAGGAGAAAGCTCACTCAGATATTTCGTAAAGAGTTCAGGACCAAACTTCAAGCCGTCCTTTTCGGGAAAAACGATGTCCCTGTCTGAGTAATTGGTCATATTGGAGGGTTCAGGCGCCACATCAATTATAAAATAATCACGGGCCAGTAGCTCAGGTCTTTTCAGTCCAATACTTTTGTATGCTTTTTTCGGTCCGTCTATGTAGAGCCACACTATTATATAATTATTATTTTTATTTAATTTTTTCCAGGGCTTTCCAGCTTTCAGCATGCCATAGATATGATCGCCTGCTGAAAACGATGGAGTGGAAACAGGTGGAGATGCAGGGTCAATAGCTTTTTTTGAGAAAACAGAACCGCCAGTGGTTCCTGAAGTTATGGCAGTACCAGTACCCTTTGATTTCAAACTTTTGTTTTGCTTACTATCAACCTTACTGCTTTTAACCGTATCCTTTTTGGATTCTTCTGCAACAGTCTCCCTTCTTAAATCTTCCTGCTGGTTGTGCTGCTGTTCTCTTGGGAGCGGAGCTTGTTCTTCTTCAGTGCTTGGCAACATCTGCTCCAGATTCTCACCAATATCATTAATACCATCTTGAACCGCTGTACCAAGGTCGTCTATAACATCGCCTAGATTAAAACAGTGTCCTGAAACTGGAAAGAGGGGCATAATAGCCACCAACATACTCACTGCATATTTTGAGATACGCTTTGAACCATTTTGAAATTGCAGATTCACATATCTAAATAAAATAAAATTTAATAACAAATTCAAAGGTTTTTCCATGGTCTTATCCTTTAGCTTACTGCTCATCATTGATAACATATTACAAAGTCTTAAACAAAAATACTTCCTTAATAGAATCGCGGCCGCTTTATCTGCTCCCATAAGAAATGGGACTCATCTACCCCTTCACACCCTCCCATCAGGTTAACAAGTTCTACCCCTCTTCCATAATACTGGTTATAAGGAAAGAAAACAGGTGCGACAAAGCCTCTCCTTTTAGCCTTGATTGTAGGTAAAATCAAAGAATTGAAAATATTTTCCATAGCACGTTCTTGCGGTTCATCACATGCAAAATATTCCATGAAGTTTGTCCAGGTGCCCATTTGATAGACTTGATGAAGTCTTAAATGTCTCGACAGGTCTGCCCTATATGGATTGGTTTCCAGCCCGACAAGTCGGTCCACGTTTTGGGCTTGTCGGTCACTCATCAACCAATAACCCAGAAAATATCCCAAGTTATAATAGCCTCTACTGGAAAATTCATTTTTACCAAATCCAACACCAGGCTTAACCTTATGTATATCAACAACAAAACCCCAACTCTCATAATCTTCAACTAAAAGCCAAAGAGTCTGAAAGTCACGAAGTTTTCTTTCTGTCTCGTTCAAGGCAAGACCATCGACATCGTAGGGCAAGGTATTTGAATATCCAGTTCCCATATTGGCATAGAAGTCATCGGTATGCCATACACACCTTCCCTCTGGAGACTCCCATTTCCAACACAATCCCCGATGGGATCTTGATGCCAGAGAAAGTCCCATGCCGCCTGCATCGACTTCATCATAAGTAAGCGGATCTTCTTGGCTGGCAGCAGAGAGCACAGGGATGTTCACACTACGTGCCAGGTCTCGAAAATCTGCAGCAGCTCTATGGCACCCATCATACATAAGCAAAAGATTACGATAATCATGAATATTATCAGATTTATCTCTATCAACATCTATCCATTCACGAACTGTCAACCTGTCTCTGAGGAATACATGTCTTTTCTGTATGCTATAAGGCAAACCTCTAAAATCTTCTTTAGGATTATGGGTAGCATTTGCCCTGAACCAATCCATTATATTTGCCAGCGTTTCTATTTCCGTCTCTCCGACAAGCGCTTGATCCTCCATAAAAACATACCCTTCCTGCGGGTCGCACAGACCGACGCCACGCTTTTGATCCTGATATCTTGCCTGGTAGTCTCTGCCAGAAAGAATATCTAACGGATAAGTTACGGAATCATCAGTTGGTTTAATAAGTGAAAAATATCTATCGGAAGATAATATTTCCTGTATTTCTCCAGCCGGATGATCAGCAAGACGCCAGGGAAAGATCTGCCTGGTTTCAAGAAATAGTGCGTGCGCCACATGGGCAGTAAAAATATCGAAAGCCTCTTCTGCGGAGTAGTATAGATTGGCGAAACCGTTAGCCTCGCTTGTCCAGAGTCTTCCAGATGCAGTGCTATAATAGATATCCGGACACTTCAGCTGCAGTTCCCTGTTCCCAAGTAATAATTGAAATTTACGAGCAAGGGAGAGTTTTTGAGAGCGAGTCCACTTGGAATAGGGAACAAGCACTGGTTTCGATGCTGTACGTCGAGTATGAAGTGGATACACTTGCCAGAATATATTGTCTCTAAGAGTTGAACAATTACGCAATCGGGAATCCAAATCTGAAACGAGTTTCATTTCGTCTCTCCGGGTAGTACCCATCGCTTCTGACAAAAGGTCCTTTCCTGACAGGTCGCAGACCTCTATTTTAAGAGGTTTTTCTTTCAGTTTGAAGGCTAGGGAGGTCACCGGCAGGGTGATGATAAGAAAAACAAAGATCGAAAAAAAACAACATTGTGATAACGAAATTTTCATAGACTTACTCATTTTCTATTAATTGAATTAACAATATTGTTAACAACTTAATCTCTTATTTCTCAAGGTAGTGTCAAATATTTTTTTTGGCACACCCCTCAAGTTATTTTCTGCGTAAGCCAAATTTAAATAACACGTACAATTATATTCTTTAGTTCCAAGCTCATTCTTTTTTCATAACGAAAGCAAATCGGTAGAAACTCCCGGCCAACAGCTAACCGACTAAATTTAATTATAATAATGCGATGTCAGAGAGATCGACAACAAGTGAAAAACAGCTAGAAAACAACTAGGCTATCTAGTTGTTATGATTGGATCGACAGAGTTGCCTGAAGATTTGTCTTTTTATTGGTCAAAGAAAGTCTTCTTCTAATCTCTTGCCGATGGCAGGCAACAGTTGAAGGGGAAAGATTTAAAATCGAGGCAATGTCCTTGGTTGTATGGCCTTGCTTGATCAAGTCGGCAATTTGAATTTGGGCTGGAGTAAGGTTTGAGAGATAATTTTTATGATTATGAGCAAAGGACGAGGTTATCTCATCAAGGTTTGATTGTATGATTTCCAGGAAAGCTTTTTGAGAATCTCCATTGCATCTCATTTTTAACTTTTCCAGATAGGGATTGATTAATTTTTCAACATTAAACATTACTTTTTCTTCAAGTTCCTTCTTATCTTCCTCCCGCTTTTCCAACAATATTTTAAGAGCGACATTTGTCTCCATTAGTCTTTCTGTTTTTTGGTCAAGTTCAGACGTACGCTCAGCAACTCGTTGTTCTAATTCGTCATGAGCCTTTTTCAGCGCTTCTTCAACATCCTTTCGCCTGGTTATATCTTCAATTATGCCAATGGCTGCTACTATTGATCCATTATTTGAAGAGACAGGAGAAAAAACACCTCGAAGGTATACTCTCTCACTTCCTGCAACAGATTGATAGCTCCCTTCATAATGCGATATTTGCCCTGAAAGTACTGAGAGAATGGCCGCTTTTTCTTTTTCATCATTTATGGATTGCAGTAAATCAAAACCAATGACTTTCTCTACGCTGGAACCAATAATTTCCGCTAACTTATCATTACAGGCGGTGATGATACCGTCTTTATCAATATGCAATATTCCCAAAGGTGAATGTTCAAAGATGCCACGATATTTTTCTTCAGCCTCTTTTAATTCAGCTTCTGCTTTCTTGCGAGCAGTGATATCTGTACAAACGCCTCCTACGGCGTATACCTTACCTTCACTGTCAAGCAGAGGAAATTTTGATGTCATAAATGTTTGCTCGCCATCGGGTAGAGTAATAGTTTCCTCAAATTCGACCAAAGCCCGACTTTTGACAACTTCTTCATCTTGAGAGCGAAAAAGTTGGGCAACTGGTTCAGAAAAAAAATCACTATCTTCTTTGCCTTCAACTTGATCATTGGCTACATGTGCAAGGCGCCCCAACTGACGATTCATAAAAATATATTTATAATCCGCAGTCTTTAAGAAGATTGGCATGTTCGTATTGTTGAGGAAAGATTCCAGATATTGCCGATTCAACCTGCTTGAATCGCTAAGAATTTTAAGATCTTCCAGTTCTTTCTCAAAAGCCTGTACCCTTTTATCAAGCTCTTCGTATGTTGGTTTTAAAGTCATTTACTTCCCCACAGAGAAACACTTTAAGGACGTATCTTCCTATCCTAATTTGCCGTTACTATCCCAGAATTGATATATGTCTCTAGAGCACTGAATGCAGATTCCAAACAAAATTATTCATTTTTATAAAAGGTTCTTGGTTCAGGCGACTCAAGCTCATCTAAGCGAAAGGTGTACAAATGAATAACGACATGCAACCTGCTCAAGAGCAAAGATACCAGATTTCAACTTTTATGAAAAAAAGAATTAGCCAAACAATCTATCGTTGACCATATAGGGGTCCGCAAGTCCAACTTTAAGTCGAAGAGCTCATTAGAACTGTAAAAAGATTGGATAAAAGACTCGTTTAAGACAGCAGGTAACAATACTTTTTGCGATAAACTTACCTATTGCTCGTGGCAATTTGGCCCCAGAGATTTAATAGCCTTATCAGGTTGGCCCACATGCAACCATGGCATCTGCCACCTTGAGAAATCCTGCAATATTTGCCCCTTTGCGGTAGTTGATGTACCCATCCTTTTCCCTGCCATAGTCAACGCATTTAGCATGGATATCACGCATGATAACTCGAAGGTGATTATCCAGCTCTTCCCGAGACCAGGACATACGCATGGAATTCTGGGTCATCTCAAGCCCTGATACCGCTACGCCGCCAGCATTTGCCGCCTTGCTGGGTGCATAGAGTATTTTTTCACCTATAAAAAGATCCACCCCCTCTTTGACAGTCGGCATATTGGCTCCTTCAGCCACTGCGATACAGCCATTCTCAATAAGTTTGCGGGCATCGCCTGCTGATATTTCATTTTGAGTGGCACAGGGGAAGGCCAACTCAGCTGGAATATCCCAAGGCTTTTTACCCTCATAAAAAGTCACGTCAAACTCATCAGCATATTCTGCAATGCGGCCTCGCCTGACATTTTTCAAGTCCTTGACATAATCAAGCTTTTCCTTGGTAATTCCTTCAGAATCGTGGATAAAACCAGAAGAATCAGAAAGAGTGAGTACCTTTCCACCGAGTTCAATAATCTTTTCAGCAGTGAACTGAGCAACATTGCCAGCCCCTGAGACTAAAGCTGTTTTGCCTTCAAAGCTACTGCCATTTTCCTTAAGCATATCCTCCATGAAATAGACACAACCATAGCCAGTTGCTTCTGTTCGAATCATACTGCCGCCAAAGGAGATCCCCTTGCCCGTAATAACGCCACTAAACTCGTTATTTATACGTTTATACTGGGCAAACATATAACTTATCTCTCGAGCCCCGACACCAATGTCACCGGCTGGAATGTCGACATTGGGACCGATATGGCGCGAGAGTTCAATCATAAAGGACTGACAGAAGCGCAAGACCTCATCATCAGATTTATCCTTGGGATTAAAATTGGCACCACCTTTGGCACCACCCATAGGGAGACCAGTCAATGAGTTCTTCAATGTCTGCTCAAAGGCTAAAAACTTGAGAGTATCAAGGGTAAGGTTACGATGAAAACGGATTCCACCTTTATAGGGGCCAATGGAATTATTCTGCTGGACACGGTAACCCCTGTTTGCCCGAACATAGCCCTCATCGTCAACCCAGGTGACTCGAAAAACAATAACTCTATCGGCCTCGGTCAAACGTTCCAGCACCATGGCTTTGCGGTACTCATATTTATCATCAATAAATGGAAGAATATCAGCTGCCACCTCGTCAACCGCCTGCTGAAACTCCGGTTCATGGGGGTTTCGGCGAATAAGACCTTCCATAAACTGATTAAGACTGCAGCGCCTGTTCTCTTTCATATTCCCCCCATTCTATTATTGACAGCAGCACAAAAAGAAACATCTGCTGCGCCTTGACAGCATCTTGTATGTCCGGATTATCTGGGGCATACCATCGCACTTGATAGACAGAACAATTCCTCAAAACCTCCAAGGCTCTCTTTCTTATCATTTTCAACTGAACCTTCAATATAAATAAACCATACCATATAGGTATGATTTCTGGTCAAGGAAGTTCAGAAGCACTCTCATTCTCCAAGTGACAAAAAATCTTCCTGAGGCTATCATAGTCTTCAGTCAGAAACCCAGACTTATAATTAGTTTCCGTCCACTAACGGCCTATCTTGAGAATCTCGGTGTCAAACTGCGGGGTCACTTGTGCGGCGTATAGATATACGCCTCCGCATAACTCCTCGTTTTCCTAGATTTTCTCAAAATATTCTCGTTTCTGCATTGGAAACAATTATTTCTAATATCCGCAAAGTCTGCGACTTTCCGGATAAGAACTAATTAATGGAGGGTCCTTCCATGCGTATGTTGATTCTAACGGTAAGCTTATTTCTCGCCATCCCCTCTCTTCTCCATGCAGAAAATGGCCTCATCTCTCTTAAAAGTAAACATGATGCCAAAACAACAGCCGAAAGACTGATCTCTCTCCTGGAAACAAAAAAAATGACAGTGTTTGCCAGGATTGACCACGCTGCCTCTGCCGAAAAAATTGGCAAACCGCTGCGACCAACAGAACTCATAATCTTTGGCAAGCCCCAGGTAGGCACACCATTTATGCAGTGCGGTCAAACTGTGGGCATAGACCTGCCCCAGAAGGCGCTTATCTGGACAGATGAAAACAAACAAACCTGGTTGTCTTATAACGACCCCCACTATGTGGCAAAGCGACATGGTGTTGAAAATTGTAAAGAAGTAATCAATAAAATAGCAGGCGCGCTGAACAATTTTGCCAAAAAGAGCACAGAATAATAGTGCATCATATAAAACCATGAAACACACGGCAGCCCATATTCTTGCTTCTTTTATACAATCAAAACAGGATAGACTATTGCGCTTAAGCCTCAGGCTCATCACCTTCGTTTATATTTTTTTCCTTCACTCCGTCTGCTTGGCCAATGTAATTGAGCTGCCACTCAATCTCAGCGAAGCATTCCTTCAGAAGGCCCTGGAGCAACAGCTCTACCCGCAACCTGACTCAGCAACCACGATCTATGAGAAAAATCCTTGCTTCTATATACTTTCTGATGACCCTATTCTTGAAGTGCAGGATGGCATCATTCACTTCACGAGCCACTATCAGGCAAGTTTTGGCGTGGAAATGTTTGAAAGGTGTACGGTTGCTGCCCAGCCAAGTGGCTATATCCAGCTCACCCTGGTTCCATTTGTTGACGCAGACTGGAAACTTCGTTACCACATACTTGACTCTAAAGTTTTTGACGAAGACTGGAACACACCCAACGTTTTAGGATTACTCCTTGATATTACAAAAGAACATCTTCACCCCTATTTGGAACAATTTTTCGTTGACCTCTCTCCCTTGCGCCATGATACCTTGGCTCTCCTGCGTGCCTTTGCCGATCCTGAACAATCCAGCGACCTTGAAAAAGCGCTCAAAACTCTTCGCAGCAACAAACCTGTTATCGGTGATGGTAAAATCATCGTCCCTTTAAGCATGGAGGTTGACACAGCTGCACAAAAATATCCAAAACCGCCTCAGCAAAGGGTGCTCAATAAAGAGGAAATTGCCCATTTCCAAAAACACCTGGAACCCCTTGATGCATTTCTGGTTTTTGTCATCAAGAATTCTGGTGATAAATTCATAGATGAAAAGATGCGAACAGAGCTCTTTGACCTGCTCATTACCAGCCGCCATCAGTTTTTATCGATCCTCTCAGGCGAACTGGCAGTGGATATTGATGATCCCATGCGCCGTCTTTTTGTCAGTACATGGCACAAGCTCAGTACCATATTCCAGGAAGCTGAAGACAGGGGACTTCTCCAGGAACATCTCCTGAGATATATGACCTTTATTTATGCTGGTGATGCTCTGGTTGCTCTGGATAAATTCGGACCCTCTCTTGGCATCCATATTACTGCAGACGGCCTGCGTCGTCTTGCCAGAACACTTCAGCCTGGTGCAACATCGGATCATCTTCACCAAGACTGGAAGGTCGACCCTGAGCTGCGCAAGCTCTTTAACTTTACACCACAGAAAAAGCTGCAAAGCAATATGCCAAGCCTTGCCTCCCGCCTGTTTCATTTCCTGCTCCCTGATGCCCAGGCAGCGGAAACCAAACACCTGCTGGGGGAACAGTTTTATAAACGTCTCTATAAATGGGTTCCCAAAAAACATGAGATCAATGAATACCGCAATGCCTATTTACTCCTCCTGACAATTGTGGCTAAAGATGAGCTCAAGCGAGCAGTGCTGAAAAAAGAACACCATACTACTTTTCTTCACCTGATAAAGACGACTGCCCTCATTGAAAGCTGCTGGAGACAATTTAAAAAAAAGAGAAATTCGATCACTTACGTTCTTTCAGGAGCAGGCTCTGTGGGGCTCATGCAAATAAACCAATACGTATGGCGCGGTTTTTATGACATGGAACGAATACGCTGGGATGCTGTCTATAACGCCCAGGCCGGTGCGGAGATATTGATGCGTTATTTCAAAAAATATGGCATTCCGGTCAGCGTGAAGCATGGAAAAACCGACTATATTCCCAGGGCAAGCTATGCTGTTTATAATGCTGGACCGCGTGGAAAAGA
>CAMYOP010000047.1:7857-20352 GCA_947260045.1 uncultured Desulfobulbaceae bacterium | reverse complement strand
GATCATTGGTGGCAGACCGAAACAGCATGGCCCATTGTTGCAAACCCCATGGGAATTGAACAATTTCCAGTGAAGGCCGGTTCCCCAACCAAACCGGTTCCTGGTTATGATGTACGGATTGTTGATGATGCAGGACAAGAGGTGGAAGCAAATACAGAAGGCAATATAGTGGTTAAACTTCCCTTGCCTCCCGGGACCTTGGCCACTTTGTGGAGAAACGATGATCGTTTTATTTCATCGTATGTGGCAACTTTCCCTGGATATTATGAAACCAGTGATGGTGGCTTTATAGATGAAGACGGCTATGTTTATGTCATGGGTCGTATGGATGATGTTATCAATATTGCCGGCCATAGACTTTCGACGGGAGCCATGGAAGAGGTTGTTTCAACTCATCCGGATGTGGCTGAGTGTGCCGTCATTGGCACGGAAGATCAACTAAAAGGTCAGATGCCTGTCGGTCTTATCGTGTTGAAGGCTGGTGTTGATCGTGATGAAGCTGAGATTAAAAAAGAGCTCTCTCAGATGGTGCGCAATCAGATCGGCCCCATTGCCTGCTACCGAGAAACAGCGGTAGTTAACCGTCTGCCTAAAACGCGTTCTGGCAAGATTTTGCGCGGAACAATGCGCTCAATTGCTGCTGGTAAGGAATATCGGATGCCATCCACAATTGATGATCCGGTCGTGCTTGAAGAGATTGCCGAGAATTTTAAAACACTTGGATATCCCAAGTAATAATTTTTTTGTTAAAAATGTGGTGCAAAGAATCTTTTATCAGGGTTTTTCGCACCACTTTTATTTTAGACTGATGGGCATATATGAAAATTCATGAATATCAGGCCAAGGAGCTGCTTCGGGGCAATGCAATTGCGACCCCTGCTGGAAAAGTAGCCTCAAGTGTAGACGAGGCAGTCAGTATTGCCGAGAGCCTGGGGTTTCCGGTTGCTGTAAAAGCACAGGTTCATGCTGGTGGGCGTGGCAAAGGTGGTGGGATTCGGGTTGCTGCTGATAAGGAAGCAGCACGGGAAGCGGCAAGTGCCATTTTAGGGATGACTCTGAAGACTGCTCAAACAGGCGGGCAGGGACATTTGGTCAGAAAGGTTTTAGTTGAGAAAGGGGTGGAGATAGAGAAGGAATTTTATCTTTCCATCCTGCCGGACCGGGCCAGTGCTACTATTATGATCATTGCTTCCAGAGCTGGAGGCATGGATATTGAGGAGGTTGCAGAAAAGACGCCGGAGGCAATTGTCCGGGTTCCTGTTGATCCGCTCTCATCAATCATGGGGTATCACCTCAGGCAGGTGGCTTTTGGTCTTGAATTAACAGGGGAACAGTTTAAAAGATTTAATCAGCTCCTTGGAAAACTGTATCGTTGTGTGGTGGAAAATGACCTGGTTCTGGCAGAGATAAATCCTCTTGCCCTGACAACAGATGGTGATTTTTTAGCCCTTGATGCTAAAATCGAAGTGGATTCCAGTGCTCTTTATCGGCATAAGGACCTGTTTGCCCTGCATGATCCTTCCGAAGAAGATCCCCTTGAGGTTGAGGCAGCGCAGCATAATCTCAATTACATAAGGCTTGATGGTACAGTTGGAACCATGGTTAATGGCGCGGGCCTTGCCATGGCCACCATGGATATCATTAAAAATGCAGGGGCTGAACCTGCAAATTTTCTGGATGTCGGTGGTGGTGCAAGTAGCGAGATGATAGAAAACGGCTTTCGCATATTGCTGGGTGATCCCAAGGTGAAAGCCATTTTGATTAATATTTTCGGCGGTATTCTGCGCTGTGATGTTTTGGCTGAAGGAGTGGTCAAAGCTGCCAAACAGGTAGGCTTATCCATTCCTCTGGTTGTGCGTATGGAAGGCACCAATGTTGATGAAGGGCGCCGAATTATAGCTGAATCTGGTCTTGACCTGATGACTGCTGCTGATTTAGCTGATGCAGCAAAGAAAATTGCAGCAGTGGCGGGGGGAGCATGAGTATTTTTGTAGATGGATCAACCAGGGTGCTTGTCCAGGGCATAACCGGACGGGAAGGGCAGTTTCATGCCGGCCAGTGCGTACAGTACGGTACAAATGTCGTTGCCGGGGTAACACCGGGAAAAGGTGGTCAGGCTGTTGAGGGGATTCCGGTTTTTAACACGGTGCAGAAAGCAGTGGATGATGCCGGAGCAACGGCATCGCTGATTTTTGTACCACCAGCATTTGCGGCAGATGCCATCATGGAGGCTGTTGATGCTGGAATAGAACTTATTGTCTGCATTACAGAAGGCATTCCCGTACACGATATGATTCGGGTGAAATCGTATTTGAAGCAGTCTACGAGTCGTCTCATTGGCCCCAACTGCCCGGGAATTATAACGCCTGGTGCCTGTAAAATGGGTATAATGCCCGGACCTATTCACACGCCTGGTACTATTGGTGTCATTTCCCGTTCCGGAACTTTGACCTATGAAGTGGTTCATCAGCTGACTCAAGTCGGCTTCGGACAGTCTACCTGTATCGGTATTGGCGGAGATCCGGTTGTGGGCACTAATTTTATTGACTGCCTGGAAGCCTTTGGTGCCGATGAGCAAACCGAGGGAATTGTCATGGTGGGAGAGATCGGTGGCAGTGCAGAGGAAGAGGCAGCACGTTTTATTAAAGAGGCCATACAAAAACCGGTGGTAGGCTTTATCGCAGGACTGACAGCACCTCCAGGCAGGCGTATGGGACATGCCGGAGCCATCATCAGTGGCTCTTCTGGTACCGCAGAGGCGAAAATACAAGAAATGCAGGCATGTGGCATTCAGGTATGTGAGGATCTGGGAAGTTTTGGCGAATTTTGCACAACGGTTTTTGGCTAATCCCTTGATAAGAGATACATATGAATACCAGAGGAAAATTAAGAGTACTAATTGGCAAACCTGGCCTGGATGGACATGACCGTGGCGCTAAATTCATAGCCCGGGCACTGCGTGATGCTGGTTTTGAAGTTATTTATACAGGCATTCGGCGCACACCTGATCAAATAGCCGCCGCTGCTGTGCAGGAGGATGTGGCCGCCGTAGGATTATCGTCCATGTCCGGGGCACATTTGAAATTATTCCCTGCTGTGGTCAAGGCTTTGGCAAATGCCGGTGGTCCGGACATTCCAGTTTTGGGTGGTGGTGTTATTCCGGATGAGGATATTGTCCTGCTCAAAGAACAGGGAATCGCTTCAATATTTACGCCTGGCACACCTGTTGCCGCAATTATTGAGGCCTTCACCCAGGCTTGCGAGCAGCATTTATCTGGTAGAGTTGAATGAAAACCGGAGATCTCCTGGATCGCTTGCAAAATGGCGAACCAAGGGCCATTGCCCGGGCGATTTCCTTGGTTGAAGACCAAAGTGAGCTGGCAGGTGCAATTCTTCAGGGGCTTGATAAAAATCGGCTTGATCAGGCTCTCGTGGTGGGTATTACTGGCCCGCCCGGAGTAGGTAAATCCACCCTTACTTCAAAACTTATTCGTCAGTTACGCCTGGAAAAAGTTCGAGTCGGTATTATAGCCGTAGACCCTTCTTCACCTCTCACAGGAGGAGCGATTCTTGGTGACCGCATCAGGATGATGGATCATGCCCTTGATCCTGATGTTGTGGTTCGGTCCATGGCAACCAGGGGGCGACTCGGTGGTCTCTGCGCATCAGCAGGAGCTGCAGTTCGAGTTATGGCTGGAGGCGGTTGTCAGGTTATCTTGATCGAAACAGTTGGGATTGGTCAATCGGAAATGGATATCGTCGGCCTGGCTGATTTGACCATCATGGTTTTGGCTCCTGGTTTTGGCGATGATATACAGGCAATGAAGGCTGGGATACTGGAGGTCGCTGATTTGCTGGTTATAAACAAGACGGATCTTCAAGGGGGCGAAAAACTTGTCCTTGATTTGTCTACGCTTTTCTCCTCCCATGAGGAAAAAGAAAGGCGCATCATCAAGACGATTGCCCATGAAGATCAAGGGGTTGGAGTTCTGCTTCAGCGTATTTACGAACATGCTGATATATTGCGTGAAAATGGCACTTTCCTCCAAAAAAGAAAGCGTGCTTTTGAACTAGAGACCATTGACTGGGTTTTGGAATTGCTACGAGATCGCGCTCAAAACCTTATTGCCAAAAAAGAATCTATCGACCGTGATCCAAGACTTGCGGCTACAAATATTATGCGGGAGCTGATTGCTGAGGATTTGAAATGACAGAGAAGAAAAATCAATATTTACGTGATTGGGAAACAACAGAATTGCAAAAGAGCCTGGACAGGTTTCCTGAGCGTAAAGAAAAATTTTACTGTCATGGTGGCAGGCCGGTTGAGCGGATTGCGCTACCAGAGACCATTGATACGCAATATACCGAAAATCAAGGAGTTCCTGGCCGTTTTCCTTACACCCGTGGTGTACAGCCAACTATGTATCGGGGCCGTTTTTGGACAATGCGCCAGTATGCTGGTTTCTCTACGGCTGCAGAATCAAATAAACGCTATCGTTATCTTCTGGATAAAGGTCAGACCGGCCTGTCTGTTGCTTTTGATCTGCCAACACAGATTGGCTATGATTCCGATGATCCCATAAGCTTGGGTGAAGTAGGTAAAGTTGGAGTTGCCATTGATACCCTGGCGGATATGGAAGTCTTGTTTGATAAGATTCCTCTTGATAAAATTTCCACCTCCATGACCATTAATTCACCGGCCATGGTTTTACTCGCCATGTATATTGTGGTTGCAGAAAAGCAAGGGGTGAGTGCCGATAAAATTCGAGGAACCATTCAAAATGATATTTTAAAAGAATATGTTGCTCGTGGAACGTATATTTTTCCCCCAAAGCCAAGCTTACGCCTGATTACAAATATATTTCAGTGGTGTTCTGGTAATGCACCACTATTTAACACTATTTCCATTTCCGGTTATCATATCCGGGAAGCAGGTTCCACAGCCAGTCAGGAAGTTGCCTTTACCTTGGCAAATGGTATTACCTATGTGCAGACAGCGCTGGATGCAGGCTTGGAGCTTGATGTTTTTGCAAGACGCCTGGCATTTTTCTTTAATGCATCATCTAATCTTTTAGAAGAGGTGGCGAAATTTCGGGCAGCCAGAAGACTCTGGGCCCGGATTATGAAGGATCGTTTTAAATCCCAGAACCCTGCTTCCATGATGCTGAGGTTTCATACTCAGACGGCAGGCAGTTCCTTGACGGCTCAGCAGGTTGACAATAATATTGTCCGGGTAACCATTCAGGCCTTGGCAGCTGTATTGGGTGGAACCCAGTCTTTGCACACGAACTCAAGGGATGAGGCGCTTTCTTTGCCCACTGAAGATTCGGTGCAGACAGCTCTTAGAACCCAGCAGATAATTGCCCACGAATCAGGTGTTCCTGATTCTGTCGATCCTTTGGGCGGATCATATTATATTGAGCAGCTGACAGACAAGATAGAAGAAGAGGCTGTTTCTCTGATTGAACAGATAGATAAAAGCGGTGGAGTTGTTGCAGCCATTGAAACTGGCTTTATTCAGGGCCAGATTGAAGATGCCGCCTATCAGTATCAAACGGAAATTGAACGCAAGGAGCGTATTATAGTTGGGGTTAACAAGTTTCAGGTGGATGAAGAAACCAAGGTCCCTGTCCTGCGAGTAGACCCTGCTATTGAAGATGAACAGGTGCAAGGCCTGACCCGTTTGAAGGCAGAACGAGATCAGGAGCGTTTACAAAATGCCCTTGAACAATTAGAAATAGCGGCCAGGTCAGAGAGCAATCTCATGGATCCAGTTATTGCTGCGGTCCGTGAATACGGCAGTCTTGGCGAGATTTGCGGCGTGTTGCGTCGCGTTTTTGGTGAATATCAAGCACGTTGGTAAGAAAAAAAATGCTGAAAAAAATTGATCATCTCGGTATAGCAGTGCACTCTATAGAAAAAGCACGTGCATTTTATGAAGATGTACTTGGTCTGCAATGTGATAGAATTGAAGAAGTTCCATCGCAGCAAGTGCGGGTGGCTTTTTTTAAAGTGGGGGAAGTCAGCCTGGAATTGCTTGAACCGACCGGTCCGGAGAGCCCTGTTGCAAAATTTTTGGAAAAACAGGGTGAAGGGATGCACCATGTCGGTTATCTAACTGATGATATCCAGGAAACATTAAATCGCGCTCAGCAAAAAGAATGCAGGCTTATTCACAAAACGCCCGTTCCGGGTGCTGGTGAAAAACAGATAGCTTTTTTTCACCCGGCCTCCACCAATGGTGTTTTGACCGAAATTTGTGCGAAGCAGGATGCTGAAAACCTTTAAGCCTATTTGTTTTACAGCTCCGGCTTCTGCCAGGGAAAGAGAAGAAAAGGAAACCTTATGCAGGAAATTATACGCCAACTCGATGCAAAGAGAGCTGCAGCAAGACTCGGTGGCGGAGAAAAAAGAATAGATCTTCAGCATGCCAAAGGCAAGCTGACCTCCAGGGAGCGCATTGAGCTACTTCTTGATGCCGATAGCTTTGAAGAGTGGGATATGTTTGTCGAACATCGCTGTGTCGAATTTGGCATGGAGGAACAAAAAATTCCAGGTGATGGAGTTGTCACCGGCTACGGCACAATCTGTGGCCGTTTGGTTTTTGTCTTCAGCCAGGATTTCACGGTGTTTGGTGGTTCGCTCTCAGCAGCACATGCTGAAAAAATATGTAAAGTGATGGATCATGCCATCAAGGTTGGCGCTCCCGTCATAGGGATTAATGATTCGGGTGGAGCACGCATCCAGGAAGGCGTTGAGGCTCTTGCTGGCTATGCTGACGTCTTCCAGCGAAACGTTATGGCATCTGGTGTTGTACCCCAGATATCAATGATCATGGGTCCTTGTGCCGGTGGAGCTGTCTATTCCCCCGCAATGACTGATTTTATTTTTATGGTCAAGAAAACTTCCTACATGTTTGTGACTGGGCCGGATGTGGTAAAGACCGTTACCCATGAAGAGGTGACAGCAGAAGAGCTCGGTGGAGCAGAGAGTCATACCAGCCGTTCAGGTGTTGCTGACCTTGCTTTTGAAAATGATGTGGAGTCACTTTTGATGCTGCGTCGCTTTTTTAATTTTCTGCCACCTAATAATAAGGAAAAACCTCCTGTCTGGCCATGTAATGACCCTGCAGAGCGCATTGAGGAATCCCTTGATACCCTTGTGCCCCTGGATCGAAACAAGCCCTATGACATGAAAGAGCTCATCACAAAAGTGGTCGACGAGAACGACTTTTTTGAGCTGCAACCTAACTACGCAGGCAATATAATAATTGGTTTTGCCAGGATGCAGGGTTCCACCGTTGGTATTGTTGCCAATCAGCCCATGGTCCTTGCGGGCTGTCTTGATATCGCTTCGTCTCGAAAGGCTGGGCGTTTTGTTCGTTTCTGTGATGCCTTTAATATCCCCATCATAACTTTTGTTGATGTACCCGGCTTTCTTCCAGGCACTTCTCAGGAATATGGTGGAATAATTAAACATGGAGCCAAGCTCCTCTATGCCTTTGCCGAAGCTACGGTACCAAAAATTACTCTTATTACCCGTAAAGCGTATGGCGGGGCCTATGACGTCATGTCGTCAAAGCATCTTCGCGGCGATGTCAATTTTGCCTGGCCGACAGCAGAAATTGCAGTCATGGGGCCAAAGGGTGCCGTTGAGATTATTTTCAGGAAAGATATCGGTGATGAAGAAAAAATTAAAGCCCGCACCGAAGAATATGGTGCCCGCTTTGCCAATCCTTTTGTAGCTGGCAAAATGGGTTTTATAGACGATGTCATCATGCCTCATAATACAAGAACCCGTATATGTCGGTCTCTTGCCATGCTGAGAGATAAAGATCTTTCAAATCCCTGGAGGAAACACGGTAATATACCGCTGTAAAACAATATATGTTTAAAAAAATACTCATAGCAAACCGTGGAGAAATTGCCTGCCGGGTTATAAAGACGGCTCGTTTCCTCGGCATAAAGACCGTGGCCGTGTATTCGGATGCGGATCGAGGTGGCCTGCATGTGCAAATGGCCGACGAGAGTGTTCATATAGGGCCTTCGCCTGTTTCGGAAAGTTATCTGGTCATGGAAGCTATAATTCAGGCCTGTAAAGATACCGGAGCTGAGGCTGTTCACCCGGGTTATGGTTTTCTCTCAGAAAATTCAGTATTTGCCGAAGCGCTGGCAAAAGAAAATATCACCTTCATTGGCCCACCCATTGGTGCTATCAACGCAATGGGTGATAAAATCACCTCTAAAAAAATTGCGGCAAAAGCTGGAGTAAGCACTATTCCAGGCTATGATGGAATTGTTGAAAATGGCGAACATGCGGTACAGGTAGCTGCTGACATTGGTTATCCGGTTATGCTCAAAGCAACAGCCGGTGGTGGTGGCAAGGGCATGCGGGTAGCCCGTAATGAAGCTGAGTGTCTGGATGGTTTTGAACGGGCCGCCAGTGAAGCTGCTTCCAGTTTTGGCGATGACCGTATACTCGTTGAAAAATTTATCGAAAATCCCCGTCATATAGAAATTCAGATAATTGCTGATTCCCACGGCAACAGTGTCTATCTCGGTGAGCGCGAGTGTTCTCTCCAGCGCCGCCATCAGAAAGTTATTGAAGAAGCACCGTCATCATTTCTTGACGACGCAACAAGGAAAGCCATGGGTGAGCAGGCAGTCCTGCTTGCACGTGCTGTGGACTATTATTCGGCAGGAACTGTCGAGTTTGTAGTTGATAAAGACAAAAACTTTTATTTTCTCGAAATGAATACCCGCCTGCAGGTAGAGCATCCGGTAACGGAAATGGTAACCAGGCTTGATCTGGTTGAGCTTATGCTGCTTGTTGCCGCAGGTGAAAAATTGCCCATATCCCAAGAGGATGTGCAGGTAAAAGGATGGAGTATTGAAAGCCGCATCTATGCTGAAGATCCATTTTCAGGCTTTCTTCCCTCCATCGGCAGGTTGGTCCGGTATATCCCGCCAGATGAAGAGAACAATAAAGTACGAGTTGATACAGGTGTCTTTGAGGGCGGTGAAATATCAATGTTTTACGATCCCATGATCGCAAAACTGATTTGCTTTGGCTCGGACCGGACGGAAGCCATTTCTCTTATGCAGGAGGCACTGGACGAATTTGTTATCAGGGGTGTGAAACACAATATCAGCTTTTTAAGTGCTCTTATTGGTCATGGGCAGTTTGCATCCGGAGATTTCAGTACAAATTTTATCGGCCAAGAGTATCCTGACGGTTTTGATGCGAGCGATCTGCCCCATGAAGACCCTGCTATACCAATAGTGGTAGCCTCTATTATTCATCGTTTGTATATGGATCGGGCTGCTTGTCTTTCCGGTCAGCTTCAGGGTCACGAACGTCGCGTTCAGGATCACTGGGTCGTTGTCATTGGTGATGAGTATCATGAAATAGCAGTTATGCCTTACCAGCGGACCTGTGGTTACCAGGCTGTCTATGGCGGTGAGAATTATGAGGTGAAAACTGATTGGTCTTTTGCTCAGCCTATTTTCAGGGGCAGTGTGAATAAAGTTCCGGTTTGTTTTCAAGTTGAACGGAGCGGTCTCAGTTATAAGTTGGAGCGCAGAGGAAGCTGCAGCAATGCCAAGGTAATGACCAATAAGGCCGCTCAATATTATAAACTCATGCCAAGCTCTGAAGATTCCGGGCATTCGAAATACTTGCTTGCACCCATGCCTGGTCTCCTGATCAAGCTTTCTGTGGAAGAGGGGCAACATGTGATTGCAGGTGAAGAACTGGCAATTATTGAAGCCATGAAAATGGAGAATGTTCTTCGGGCGATAAAAGATGGTGTTGTTAAAAAAATTGCAGCCGATGTGGGTGACAGCCTGAATGTGGAGCAAGTTATCCTGGAATTTGAGTGAGTAAAAATGACAACAACCCTTGATCTTGGTTCGCTTCGCATTTGTTGGCTTGGTGGTGGAAGTTTTGAGTTGGACGGTGGCACTATGTATGGTGCAGTGCCGAAATTGCTCTGGAATAAAAAATATCCCGCTGATGCTGATAATTACATTAAGCTGCTCAATGCCCCCCTGCTGGTTCAGGCCGCAGGGAAAAATTGTATCATTGATACAGGTCTTGGCAATAAGCTCACAAACAAGCAAAAACAAATATTTCGGATCTATGCTGATTGGTCTGTTCCAGAAGACCTGGCGGCGCTCGGATTGTCACCTGATGATATTGATTATGTCATCCTTACGCACTGTGACTTTGATCACGCTGGCGGGGTAGTCAGCACTTTCGAAAGTGGAGAGTCTGCCTTAACCTTTCCAAATGCGCATCATGTTATCCAGGAACAGGAATGGCATGATGTGATACGCCCCAATAGTCGCTCTGAACATACCTACTGGAGCCATAATTTTACCGGTCTGCAGGAGAGTCATCTTCTTGATTTAGTTGATGGTGATCGTGAAATAGTACCTGGTGTAACTGTCAGGCAGACAAGGGGGCACACTCGCGGTCATCAGCTCGTTGAAATGCAGGGAGACAAGGGCTGTGCCGTTCATCTTGCTGATCTGCTACCAACGCACACCCATACAAATCCCCTCTGGATCATGGCTTACGATAATTTTCCTCTGGATGTTATCAAGCAAAAAGAAAAATGGCTCCACCACTATCAAGCACAAGATTGCTGGTTCACCTTTTATCATGACATCTACATGAAAGCCTGCCGTCTTGACGGAAAGGGCAAGGTCACTGAAAAAGTTTAATTTGTAGTTGTTTTGTTGGTACTCCTGAGTCCTCTTGCATCTTTCACCTAACCAGCAGCTCTATTGACTTTTTTGTGGAATTGGGATGGAAGGGGACTCTTTCCACCCTCCTGTAAAACTCATTTTTCATCAATAACATAATTTTCATGCTTAAAACGGTCCAGAAACGTTATAATTTCCTAGCATTACCACCTTTTATTACGGCAACACCTCCCTGGTAAATAATTCATCCTAATTTCTCCAGCAGTACTCTTTTCAATAGTTTTCATTTGTTCGTAAAATTAAACGCCTTGTCCTTTTTTCCGGAATATATTTGGCTATTCCGGACGAAAAGTCCGGAAGGTCGGCATCCCTTAATGCGGCATAATTTTATTTGTAGTAATTTCAATTATATAAAAAATGTCTGAGTTGGCATGGATATTGTAAATAATTGTCTCATGTAATGGGACGCAGTAATTTTTTGTATTAATAGAGTAGTAAAAATATAATCTGTGAGGGATATGGATGAAGTTGAAATTTTGGCTGATGGTCTTCTTTTTCTTTGTGTCTGTGTGTGTTGGTCAGGCTAAATCAATCACCTTTTTGGACTATGATGTAAGTGATGGCTCTGGGCCGTCAAACAATCCGATTCATTGGAGTTTTCCAAATTACGGTCCTACAAATGGCAGTATACAAGATGAAGTAGGTACACCTCTGGTTGATTCAATGAGCATCCAGTGGAATGAAAGCACGGGTGTGCTGGAGAAAGTATTTATTAACCTGCGCTCAACAGTGTATCAAAGCTTCGATAGTTTGTTTATTAATACTGACTACCAACCAATCGCGGATGGGACATTTGGTCCATTCAACCTAAATAATGATTTTGATAGCTGGGATTTTCTGGTCCATTCAGGGGGAACAGCGAATGCGGCAAACACCAATGGTAATTTACCTGCTGATGGCCTGTACGCTGTTGATCCAAGCTACACATATACAACAAATAAAAGTGGAGGACGAACTGATCATCCAACGGGTATTGACGCAGCTGATCTTAACAACCCGCTGGACAGTTCGGGTAATCCGGCAGGGGTTGGCTTTAGCAGGACTTATAGTAGTAATCAGCTCGTTTATGATTTCACCACAATCAGTAATTTTAACATAACATTAGGCAGTAACTTTGCTCTCGCCTACTCACCATGGTGTGCTAATGATGTAGTATTGGGGGCTTACACCGGCGAACCAGTTCCCGAACCAGCAACCATGTTTCTTTTTGGTTCAGGTCTTGTAGGTCTGGCCGCGCTTGTAAGAAAAAAAGGAAAAGGTTCTTGGAAGAGGTAACAAGAAAAGTTCTGCGTACAATAAGAGAGACTGTTTGCAATTCAATGCTTCAATACAATTGAAGAAGAGTCAGGGCTAAGCATGAATTATAAATATGAATGTTTTTATTGAAGGTCGTGCAAAAAAAAATAGAGGCTACAATGGCACATGATGTTGGTGAACAGAGGCAGGACAAACGAATTGAGCTTCAGGGCATGAAAATAGAAATTGAGGATGGGCAGAATGCTTTTTTAGGATACCTGGAGGATTTTTCCTTGGAAGGATTTAAGGTAACCTGGCTGTCACCTGATTTTAAAATTCTGCAGAAAAAGTATTGTACAATTGTTACACAATTTGGTGAAAATTATAAAGTTTTAGTCGAACCATGTTGGCAGGACACAATAGATGGCGGCTATTACCAAGAGGTTGGCTTTAAAATCGTCTCGCGGCCAATGGCCTGGAACTACCTTGT